>NZ_JBFRPB010000050.1:0-70894 GCF_041471785.1 Vibrio sp. 10N.261.51.C6
TGCTCGGCGCACAACAAAAACGCCTCAAGCAATGCTTGAGGCGTTTTTTTATAAGTTAAACTTTTCTATGACTTAACCTTTCGAAAGGTTAGGGTCTAATGGGCTCACGTAACCAGACGGTTTAAGAGCCAACACATCACAGTTAATCTTATCGATAACATGTTCCGCGGTATTACCAATAAACACGGCAGACAAGCCAGTACGACCCGTTGTACCCAGAATCACCATCGCAGCGTTATTTTCAGAAGCGACGCGAGGAATAACATCTTCTGGCAAGCCTTGTTCAACCACAGTTTGTTCTTCACACATACCGTGCTTCTGGCGCAATGCTTTCATTGCCGTTAAGTGATGGCCACGAACCGCATCGGTATAAGACGTTGGATCAAACTCTGGCAGTTCAATGGTAATATTCGCAGGTGTCACAGGGTAGGCATTCACCAAGAACGGTTCCGCATCCAAACGACCGGTGATCTCTAGCAATCTGTCGACCATCGTATCGTTAAGCTCTAAATGAGCTTCTGTTTCAGAACCTACATGAACTGAAGCAAAAATCTTCGCGTGATCTGGCCAGAAATCGTTTTTAACCAATAGCACTGGGCTAGGGCACTTTCTCAACAGATGCCAATCGGTTGGAGTGAAGATGACAGATTCCAAAGTATCGTGTTTACGCGTACCTTTGATTAAGATGTCGTGCTCGCCGCTGTAAACCTCAGCAATGATCGCTTCGTACGGGCGGTTATGCCAAACCACTTGTACATTAAATTCAATAGAATCATCTAGGTAAGGTTCTGCGACTTTATTCATCCAAATTTCGCGTTGGTGAATTACGCCTTTGCGCATTGCGTCTCTTTCATCGATAGAGAGCATAGATGTCATTTCATACGAGAAGTCGTATATCGACAAAAAGAAAGTGATGTGGCTTGTTGAGGTGCTTTTCTTAGCAAGTTGGATAGCACGAACTAGAGCAGGTTGCTCATCGTGATTAATGTCTGCGACAACTAAAATTTTGTTATAGATACTCATAACTAAGCCTACTTTTCAGACCGAACATATAAATAATGTAGCGTAGTTATGGAGAGATTAAGAGAAATATAAGAGGTTTTAAGAGAGAAACATGATGTAGCTCATTATTGAACTACATCATTGATATCTAGACTATTCTTTTGAAACGCCAGCAAGTTCCATCAACGCATCGTGATCTTCGATAGTGATATATTTGCCTTTAACGCTCAAGATGTCTGCTTTTTGGAAACGACCTAGAAGACGGCTGATTGTTTCAACAGTCAAACCAAGGTAGTTACCAATATCACCACGAGTCATCGTTAGGCGGAACTCACGCGGGCTGAAGCCACGTTGAGAGAAACGAGTAGAAAGGTTGTAAAGGAATGCAGCAAGGCGCTCTTCCGCGTTCTTCTTAGAAAGAAGCAGAATCATTTCTTGGTCACCTTTAATCTCGTTACTCATCAGGCGCATAATTTGCTGACGCAATTTAGGCATTTTTCCTGATAGGTCATCAAGAATCTCATATGGGATTTCACATACCATAGAAGTTTCTAGCGCTTGTGCGAAACTAGGGTGTTGGTCACCAGTAATCGCATCGAAGCCAACAAGATCGCCCGCTAGGTGGAATGCAGTAATCTGCTCATCACCTTGCTCGGTAATCGTGTAGCTCTTGATCGTTCCAGAGCGAATAGCATATAGAGATTTAAGCTCGTCACCGGCTTTAAATAACTCTTGGCCTTTTTGAATAGGCTTTTTTCTCTCAATGATCTGATCAAGTTGATCGAGTTCAGATTCATTCAAAGTAAACGGAATACAGAGCTGGCTAATACTACAATCCTGGCAATGGATCGCACAGCCACCAGACTGAACACGTTTCGTCACAGGCTTTTCAGAAATCATAACAATCTTTCACTATTTGATATACGTCAATATTTTAGCATTCCTTTATCCAGTTGGGTAGTAAAAAAACCGGATTTAAAGGTTACCTATACGGTATAAATAATGAGCTGCAATGCCATATATCCGGTATAGAAACCGTAAAGGAGGATTAAAATTGCGCCTAATTGGCGAAATAAGTCAGCTTGTGGCAGTTTTTTGAGGAAATTAGCGCCCATGCCTACTGTGAGCATTGCTGGAAGCGTACCTAAACCGAAAGCAAGCATGATACCGGCACCGTTGTACCAACTTCCTGATACAGCCGCCCACGTAAGCATTGAGTAAACTAAGCCACATGGTAGCCAACCCCAAATAAAGCCAAACGGCAAAGCATGGCTAGGGTGCTTCAAGGGTAGAAATGATTTACCTAAAGGAGAGATATAGCGCCATAGTTTCTGCCCGACTTTTTCAAAGAACAACAAGCCGAACCACCATTTACCGATATACAAACCTAAGACGATCATAAAGCCAGCTGCAAATAATCGCAGCCAACCTAGCAGAGCGTTAAAATCGCTTAGCTGACCTATCGAAGAGATTGCACCGCCAATCACACCACCAATCACGGCATAACTTAGCAAGCGCCCTAGGTTATAAAGTAGGGGAATAACAGGGGAAGGTTTACTGTTGCCAATCGAAAGAAGCGACGCAATACCACCACACATTCCCATGCAATGGCCTGCGCCGATCAATCCAACAACAAAGGCTCCGATCCAATCAGGCGTCATCGTTCTTTTTGTCTACGTTAGTTTGGCTTTCGCTGTTAGCTTTCTCATTCTTGACAGGTTTACTATCAGAATGGTTGTGAGCCTTTTCGTCTTCATCAAACAGTATATTGTGACCTTGACGTTCTAGGTCTTCAAACTGTTCGCTCTTCACCGCCCATAGAAAAATACCAACAGCGATGCACACCAGTACAATCGCAATGGGGATCAGGATGTATAAACTTTCCATTATTTACCTTGCTCTTTTAAAAGCCTTAACGAGTTAGACACAACAATAATAGAGCTGGCAGACATGCCCACAACGGCAATGTATGGAGCAACCAAACCCGCGACAGCCAATGGAAGGATAAGTAAGTTATATCCTAATGACCAAGCTAGGTTTTCACGAATTATCTTACGTGTTTTTAACGCCAAAGTACGCGACTTAAGTAATCTATCGAGCTTATCACCCAGTAACACCATATCCGCAGAAGCTTTCGCCACGTCTGTACCGCCGCCCATAGCGACAGAAAGGTGGGCACCTGCAAGAATAGGGGCATCGTTAATGCCATCGCCAACCATCATGGTAATGTCACTTGCATCTCGAGAGTTCAGGTAAGCAAGTTTATCTTCAGGTTTTGCGTTAGCAACAATATCAGTAATACCAATCTCTTCAGCAACAGGCTTCGCGTTAATCAAAGAATCGCCAGTAAGCAGAGTTGTTTTGATGCCCGCTTCTTTAAATTGCTTAATAAACTCGATGCTTTCTTTACGGATTGGATCTTCATAAGTAAATGTAGCGATATGACGACCCGCCATCGACAAGTAAATGCCGTTGCTTTCCGATGGTTGAGCTTCACCTAGAATGAATTCACTACTACCAATCGCAACTTCTTGGCCATTCCACTCACCAGTGATACCTGAACCAATCACGTTATTAACTGACTCTACTTCGATCTCATCAGAAAGATGAGTCTTGAACGCTTTAGCGATAGGGTGGTTAGCGTGTTGTTCCAGGCTCGCCGCTACTTTGAGACAAGTGTCTTTATCAAGTTCAGCGAAGGTTTCAACTTGGCTGATACGAATATCACCCTCAGTCAATGTACCTGTTTTATCGATGATCAAGTGATTCACTTTGCACAAGGTTTCGAATACGTGGCCTTTGCGCAGCAAAATACCGAAGTTACCCATGCGAGACGTTGAACAAGTAATCGCCGTCGGTGTTGCCAGTGACAGAGCACAAGGACACGTTGCTACCAATACCGAAAGCATGATCCAGAAAGCGTCTTCTGGTCGTGTTTGGTGCCAGTAAAACCAAGTACCGAATGAGATGATTAAGATCACCGCAACAAAGTATCGAGCCACAACATCAGCAATTTCTGCAATGCGGGGTTTAGACAATTGCGCTTCGTCTTGCAGGCGAACGATATTGGAAATAACCGAATCCGCTTTTGACGTCATTACTTCCAATTCAAATGATTCATCACCATTCAATGTACCAGCAAAGACGGTATCGCCTTCGTTTTTGACCACATGGATAGATTCGCCAGTCAGCATCGATTCATCGATATGAACTCTGCCAGACAATACTTTGCCATCGGCAGGAATGTGCTCACCCGGTAGAACGCGAATTTGGTCGCCAACTTTTAAGGTTTTGACTGGAACTTGTTCGCCATCTAACGTTGTTGCCATAGCAGGAACGAGCTTAAGCAGGTTACCACTAGCAGCGGCGGCTTTACGACGAGCGCGCATTTCAAGGAAACGACCAAGCAGTAGGAAGAAGGTAAACATCGAGATAGATTCGAAGAATACTTCACCTTTCTCTGTCACCGTTGCGACCAAACTTGCAACGTAGGCAAACAAAAGAGCGATCGACACAGGTACATCCATACCCAATGTTCGACCTTTGAGGCTACGCCACGCGTTGATATAGAAAGGCAATGCAGAGTAGAGCAGAACCGGTGTTGCAAAGATTAAGCTCACCCAACGGAAGTAGCTTTTGAATTCGGGCTCAAGGTTACCGAAGACTTCAAGATACAACGCCACAGCCAGCATCATGACCTGCATGGTTGCTAAACCAGCAATACCAAGACGATAGAGATAATTCTTCATCGATCGATGATAGGCGGCTTCTTGTTGATCAGCCTCAAAAGGTGCGGCTTTGTAGCCTAAGGTATGGATTGCAGACAACAGCTCGCTCAGTTTCGTCTGAGTGTTGTCCCAACTGAGCAGGGCGCGGTTAGTCGTGGTATTAACACGAATACTAACAACCCCTAACTTTGAAGAGACTTGCTTTTCAATAAGCCAAGCACAAGCAGCACAAGAGACACCTTCTAGTGACAATGTCACTTCAGAGGTGTTTTCAGAGTTACGGACGAACTCCAATTGAACATCTTCGTTGTCGTAATGACTGAGTGCCAGAAGTTGCTCTGGCACGAGATCCGCTTTTTCAGCTGGAGCGGTACGATATTGGTAGTAAGAGACCAGACCGCTATCAACGATTGTCTGGGCTACGGTTTCGCAACCCGGACAACACATAGGTCGCACCGATCCTAAGATTTCTACTTTAAAATCCGTTTCCGCTGGTACATCTTCACCGCAGTGATAACAGGATTCACACATAAGATTTAGTTCGTTAGTTGAGTAGGAGTATCAATAGGGAAGTTCATGCGACCTTGCACTAACCATTCAGAATCATGCGGAGAAAGCTCGATAAACCATGGACCTTGCATTTCATGATCCAGAGTCAACGTGTAGTTGCCTCTCGCATCAGCGGTCAGTAGCTGAGTAAAATCACGGTCAGGCAGCGTTCGGTGCACGAACATTGCGCTAATAGCAGGGAAGTGGTCTAGTTTGCCTTTGTCGAGAGTAATGATAACTGAGTTACCTTTCTCGCTAACTGAAGCTGATAAGCCAAGCTCTTTAGCAACATTTACTTTCGAAATGTCGACATTAATACCTTTACCTTTTTTATAGTAATCTTCAGAGACAACGTTAACTGAATGGTTGGTAAGTATCGCGACTCGAACCAATGTTAGCATAGAAACGCCAACGGTTAGGAAGATCAAAAACCACGGCCAAAACTGCTTATACCAAGGTTGTTCCATATTATTATTCTCAATATATACAATGAAATAAAACTATTTTTTACAAACACTTAAGGTTATAACTGTAAAAGAAAGACAGCCCCTTAAGAAGGGGCTGTTATTATTATGTTACTCTTTATCTGAGTTGCTGAGGCTCCAGACGTAGGCAGAGACGAGCTGAACCTTATCCTCACCGAGGATGTCCTTCCAAGCCGGCATTACACCAGAACGTCCGTACATGACTGTTTCCGTCACATCAGCGCGAGAATCGCCGAATAACCAGTCGCGGTCAGTCAGGTCAGGGGCGCCAACAGCAGGGTTACCCTTACCATCAGTACCGTGACACGCTGCACACACTACAAAGCGAGCTTTACCAGCCTCTGCTTCACGTGCGTTTACGCTACGACCAGAAAGGCTAAGCGTGTAGCTAACTACTTCTTTTACGCCTTCTTCGCCAAGAGCGTCTTTCCAACCTGGCATTTGACCGACACGACCATGCATGATGGTAGTAACGATAGCTTGTGGTTCACCACCATATAGCCATGCGTCATCAGTTAGGTTCGGGAAACCTTTCTGACCACGTGCATCAGAGCCGTGACACTGAGAACAGTTTTGTAGGAACAAACGTTGGCCCACTTTGATTGCATCGGCATCTGATGCAATGTCAGGGACAGAACGTAGACCGTTTTCGTCGTGAGCTAGCTTTCTGAAAGCTTCACCAAAGTAGGTGTCAGCATCATCAAGTTCTTTCGCGTATGCGTCTAACTGTTTGTTTGCTTGCGCAGCAGCGATTGCAGAGCGAGACTCTTCTACGCTACGAACTGTTTGGTTTGAACTCGTCCAACCTAGTAGACCTTTAAAGTTGCCAAGGCCTGGGTATAGAGCTAGATAAACAGCTGCAAACACAATTGTGCTAACGAAAAGGTATGTCCACCATTTAGGTAGCGGGTTATTAAGCTCACGAATACCATCGTATTCATGGCCCATATCCTGACCTTCTTCTACACCTGTTTTATCGTTGGAACACCAACGAAGTAAGGCTGCACAGCCAATCAATGTACCGATTGTGATTACTGTTACCCAAATACTCCAGAATGTACTCATTACTTCGTCACTCCTTGATTTTTATCTTTCGCAGGTGCTTCATCAGCGAACACTAGGTTTGCATCTTCGTCGAAGCGCGACTTACGATTTTTACCGAAAGCCCACCAAACGATGCCGATGAAACAAGCAAAAACAGTAACAGTCCAAACACTTTGAAATGTAATAATGTCCATAATTATTCCTTATTTCATTGCGTGGCCAAGCGATTGAAGGTAAGCGATGATTGCATCCATCTCTGTTTTTCCTTCAACATCTTGTTTAGCGTTAGCAATTTGTTCGTCTGTGTAAGGAACACCAAATTGATTACGGAAGATTTCAAGCTTCTGTTTAGTCAATTTGCCATCAAGTACATTCTCAGCAAGCCATGGGAAACCAGGCATGTTTGATTCAGGAACAAGTTCGCGAGGGTCGATAAGGTGAACGCGGTGCCACTCATCAGAGTAACGATCACCAACACGCGCTAAATCAGGACCAGTACGCTTAGAACCCCATAGGAATGGGTGTTCCCAAACGCTTTCGCCAGCTACAGAGTAGTGACCGTAACGTTCAGTTTCAGAGCGGAAAGGACGAATCATTTGGCTGTGACATACGTTACAACCTTCGCGAATGTAGATATCACGACCTTCCATTTCCAGAGCAGAGTAAACACGTAGATTTTCTACAGGTTCAGTAGTCTGCTTTTGGAAAATAAGTGGGGTAATTTCTACTAAAGCACCAAAACTGATAGCAATAACGATAAGAATCGCTAGTAGGCCAACATTCTTCTCTACCAACTCATGGCGATTATTTGAATTTGAGCTCATTCTAAATCTCCTTAAGCCGGTTGAGGGATAGCTTTAAGGCTATCTTTAGGTGCAGAAACAGTTTTGTACGTGTTGTATGCCATTAAGAACATACCAGATAGGAAGATGAAACCACCTAAGAAACGTACAAAGTAGAACGGGTAAGACGCTTCTACAGATTCAACGAAGCTGTAAGTTAATGTACCGTCAGAGTTAACTGCACGCCACATCAGACCTTGCATCACGCCAGAGATCCACATTGCTACAATGTAGAAAACCGTACCAATCGTTGCTAACCAGAAGTGAACATTGATTAGGGATACAGAGTACATACGCTCTTGACCAAATAGTTTAGGAACTAAGTGGTAAACCGAACCGATAGAAACCATTGCAACCCAACCTAACGCACCAGAGTGAACGTGACCGATAGTCCAGTCCGTGTAGTGAGATAGTGCGTTAACCGTTTTGATTGCCATCATTGGGCCTTCGAAAGTCGACATGCCGTAGAATGATAGAGAAACGATTAGGAAACGTAGGATTGGGTCGTAGCGAAGCTTATGCCACGCACCAGATAGAGTCATAATACCGTTGATCATGCCACCCCAAGATGGAGCAAACAGAACCAAAGACATAACCATACCTAGAGATTGAGTCCAGTCAGGAAGTGCAGTGTAGTGTAGGTGGTGAGGACCAGCCCAGATATACAGAGACACGAGAGCCCAGAAGTGAACAATCGACAAACGGTAAGAGTAAACAGGGCGACCAGCTTGTTTAGGAACGAAGTAGTACATCATACCTAGGAAACCAGCTGTCAATAGGAAGCCTACCGCATTGTGTCCGTACCACCATTGCACCATTGCATCGATCGCTCCGGAATAAATCGAGTACGATTTAAACGCGGAGACAGGAACAGCTAGGCTGTTAACGATGTGCAACACGGCAACCGTGATGATGAAGGCTCCGAAGAACCAGTTTGCTACGTAAATGTGCGATGTCTTACGTTTAATCATGGTTCCGAAGAACACGACCGCATAAGCTACCCACACAAGAGTAATAGCAATATCGATTGGCCATTCAAGTTCTGCGTATTCTTTACCAGAGGTTAAACCTAACGGTAAAGTAATTGCAGCGGACAGGATAATCGCTTGCCAACCCCAAAAGGTAAAGGCTACGAGAGGGCCACCAAAGAGACGCGTCTGACAGGTACGTTGTACAACATAATATGATGTTGCAAACAGCGCACTTGTACCGAACGCAAAAATAACCGCATTAGTATGCAGGGGACGTAAACGACTGTACGTCAACCACGGCGTATCAAAGTTTAGCTGTGGCCAAACTAATTGAGCGGCAATCAAAACACCAACGCCCATACCGACAATACCCCACAAAATTGTAACTAGGGTAAATTGACGGACGACCGTATAGTTGTAGTTTTGTTCAAGCTGCTTTTCTTGGCTCATTTGCATGCTTCCAATTTCTTATTTACTACACTTTACTTCCAACACGACTCACGTCGTAATGCCACCCAAATTAGAAAAGGAAATTCAGCCTATTCAGGGCTTTATTTCCACTTGCTGATTTTAAAAAAAAGTGGCATTTTCAACGCGACACTATACTTGAATTAACAAATCAATGACAGAGTAGTAACCTTACGCTTGGTCTGGAATTGGATTTTTATTTAAAAACTTTGAACTTTGTAACAAGGAGTAAAGATTATAATGGCGGCACAAAAGCTAACAAAAGGCAGGCTTGTTCAAATTATCGTCATGTTGGTTATTTTAATAGCTGCATTTACTTGGAGAACAGTAACATACGATAATAACGAAACAGTAAACTGTATAGTTTCAAAACCTTGTAAATTTGGTATTGATAATCATAATGTTTCAGTTTCAAGCAATAACCTAGGGTATTCGATCGAAACATCTAAAACTGGCAAATTTATCATTAGCTATAATGAAAGCGGAATTCTGGAAGAAAAAGGACCATCAAATTGGCTGTTACAAACTAGTGATAAGACCTCCTCAATAACGGTTACATTTCCACAACAGGTGAGCACGTTTTCTGTAAACCTTTCTAAGGAGTAACAGAGAGAAACTGGGGCACACCTCGGTTCTTTTGATAGAAACATGTACCAAATCAGTGAAACACAATGCATTAAAGTGTTATAAAGAGAGCATTAATAAAGTTACCCAGAATCTATGAAATTTCTATCAAAAGTCTCTTACTCCCTAGACGATAAAATCGCAGTAGATGAGTTGCTCAGCGGGGTGGAAAACCCTGACGATATTGCTTGTCTTATTTGCTACTGCACAGAAGAGTATTCGACACTCGCTGTGCAGAGATATTTCGTAGATGCTCTCCCGAACACTCCCATACATGGCTGTACTACTTGTCACGGCATTATGACCGAAACTGGTTTTCATTCTGGTCCAGTCATTGGCGTCCTCATTATTTATGACTCGGGGATCAACGCCTATGGTACGGGAATCGAACATTTCAGCGACTCCATAGACCGCAGTACCTTCAGCGCGATAGACAAAGCACTCAAGAACGCCAACCGAGAAGGTGAAATTCCTGATCTTATCTTGCTGCATTCCACACCGGGTAACGAAGAAAAGGTGATGGCGGCTATCGATAAGAAATTTGGTACTGAAGTGCCAATTATTGGTGGCAGTGCTGCAGACAACCAGGTTTCCGGAAATTGGAGTATCTTCACCGAAGAGTCGCTGTCTATAAATGGTGTGTCTTTAACGGTAGTGTTTGCGTCTCAGTCCATCTATTCCTCTTTCAGCGCGGGTCATACGCCTACGCGGTATTCAGGCACCGTGACCAAAGTAAGAAACCGAATTTTGTTGGAGATAGACCACAGGCCAGCCGTCACCGTTTACAACGAATGGACTAATTTCCACTTAGATGGCAGTGATGATGGCTACATATTCGAAAAGTCGTCAGTCTACCCATTAGGCAGGAAAGTCGGCTCTTCTTACGATTACCCGTATTTCAAATTGTCTCATTCGATCAGAGAGACGGAGTGTAATGGGATTGAGCTGTTCACAGACATCAGTGAAGGCGACACCATCTACCTGATGCAAGGGTCTAAGCAGCAGTTGATTAGCCGCGCCGCGAATATCATTCACTCCTCATACTACAACGACATGGATCTTGAAGAGAAACTAGGGGCGATCAATATCTTTTGTGCAGGCCCAATGTTGAACCTTAAACAAGATATGGATGAGGTTTGTGACCAAATAAATCAAGCACTTAATGGACTCCCATACATATGTCCATTTACGTTTGGTGAACAAGGCAGGCTCTCTGGTGGCGAGAATGCACACGGGAATTTAATGGTATCGTCTGCAACGTTTTATAGGTTGAAAAAGTAATGGGTTCTGAAGGTCAAGAAGCGCTGCAAGAAGCACGTATTGAACTGCAAAAACTAAAAGCCCGTGAGCGAAAGCTGGCTGAAGAGAACAGGGTGATCTTATCAACCATCTCTGCGATCAGTAAGGCAAGTAACATATCTGAGATATTCTCCAGTCTCGAGTTCGTGCTCAAAAAATACATTAAGTTTGATGACTTTATCGTGGTATCAAGGGTAGGGAACGAAGGCAGTTTCAAAACCCTGCTAAGCAATAACAAAGTCTTCGAACAGATGAATTGGAGTGATTGTGGCAAGTTATCTCGAGTGATCAATGGAGAATGCGCCATCCTTTTTGAACCCAAGTCTCTGGGTGAATTCAATTCCTTACATCCCATTATCCTCGATCAAATCAACTCTGTTCTAATTACTGGTATCGATAGCGGACTAACACAATCCGTCATCATCTTTATCCACTCGAATACCAAGCACTTTAGTATTGAAACTAAGGCCACACTAAACCGTTTTCGACCGTTGATAGAGCGTGCTGTTTTCGATATTGAGAACAAAGAAAAGCTTGAAGCAACCGTTCGAGAACGTACCGCAGAGCTTGTCACAGCAAGAAAAGACGCAGAAAGAGCCAACAAGGCCAAGTCTGAATTCCTCGCGATGATGAGTCATGAATTAAGAACACCGCTAAATGCCATAATTGGCCTAATAGACGCCCTAAAATCCACATCATTGAACGAAGAACAACAGTCTATACTGCTTAATATGAGCACATCATCTGAGCTATTGCTGGCAATTATCAGTGACGTATTGGATTTTTCTAAGATTGAATCTGGGTGTTTCTCGTTGGCTCCTCAATGGAGCAACGTAAGAGACACTGTAACTTTTGTATTATCTGAACAAAAGAAGACAGCAGACGATAAAGGTTTGCCGCTAACAGTAACTAGCGATATCCCTGAAGGTGAACTTCATTACATCGACCCAAGTCGCTTGGCACAGATCCTATTTAATTTGATCGGTAACGCGATTAAGTTCACTGAGCGTGGGCATGTCCATGTTTCTATAAAGTACCAGCAGAGCTCTTTCTATTTAACGGTGGAAGACACAGGGATTGGCATTAGCTCGCAACAACTTTCGTCGCTGTTCAGTCCATTTGTGCAAGCTGATAGCACAATCACACGTAGATTTGGTGGCACAGGTTTAGGCTTGGCCATCACTAAAAGACTGGTTGAACTGATGCGCGGGCGCATATCGGTAAAGAGTGAGCCTGGAAAAGGCTCCAAATTCGAAGTACAGTTGCCAGTGCTTACTAGAGTTACGAATAATCTGGCTAACAAAGAAGACGAATCTTCACGAGAGTTAAGAAGCCGTTATTCAGTGTTAGTTGTCGAAGACAATCCAACGAATCAAATGGTGATAAAGTTAATCCTTACAAGACAAGGCCACGAGGTTTTCATCGCAAGTAATGGTGAAGAAGCGATTGGCTTTATTGAAAGAGGCAACGAATCAATAGACATTATCTTAATGGATGTGTCGATGCCGGTCATGGATGGATTAACCACAACCAAATACATGAGAGACGCAAACATCAAAACACCAATCGTTGCGCTAACAGCACACACATCAGTAGAAGACAAATGTTCGTGCTTAGATGTCGGCATGAATGATTTCGTGACCAAGCCAGTAAGAACTAAAGAGATCACAGAAGCAATTGATCGATTAATGCTTGAAGTCTAATAAACGTATTCTTAATCGAAGATTAGGAAATATGTTTATTAGGTATTTTATGGTAAATAGCCTTACTGTTAAATAGAACGTCGATTTGGTAGATAAACAAGAGGCAGGGCATCGCACAAAGATACCTGCCTTATAAATACCAAACACCATTTAACATAATATACATAATACGCACCAAAAAGGAGATTGAAATCTGAGAGGTTTCAGGGCCTGTTACTCGCGTAATTTTACGTACAGCGCCGCATGAATCTATCTATTTAATTACTGGCTGGCTTTGACTCCGCGTTAATTGGATTAAATCGTGATGGCTTTATCACATGTCTGCTCAAACTTAATTAAGACTTCTAATTACGGATGCCTCTCCAAAGTTAGTCCAGAGTCTCTGCTGGTTGAGTGTTAAAAGCTATTACCCTGATTTTGCTTACCAAAAGAACCTAGATGATTAACGCTTCCACTAACTCTCGGTCTATTGTCCGTACTACCAATAAACTGAAAAGACTTGGTTACTCTTGTTCGCTAGATTTAACGGTCCCAAAAGACCAAGCGAACTCCCGAATCATCTAGTCTTGTTTACCTATGTTGGCTTGTTCTTCACCAAATTGAATCAACTATCAACGTCATCAGTAACATCCGTGCTCGTTTTTCAAACCACTAACTTTGAATTTTCTGATGCCCAACGGTCATTGTTACCAAACTGCGTTGCCATCCAAAACGAACTTCTATAAACGACTTGGCTAATCGTAAGTTACAGTGCAACATAAATTCTATTAACCTCTGTCTGGACTATATTAACTTGTCTCATAACTGCGATAATGACACTTCTATTACCAACAAGTCTTTAAAATCAGATCTTTAGGCTAGCTCTCAATTAGTTAGAGTATCTTTTGTTTGTTAACATATTCTGGAACAGAATAACTTATTATCTTAGAAGGCTTTACATGAAAATCAGTACAATCGCCCTATCGCTATTCACCGCTTTTTTTGGCATCAGCTCGCAGGCGCTTGCTAGTGAAAACGAAAACTCACCTAGAGAGCATGGTCATTTTTATGCTGGTGTTGATATCGGCTTTTATAATGAAACTGAATTAGAATATCGTGGCAGCGCCATTGAAGATTCATCTGATCTATCAGACTTTAGCTATAACTTGGTTGTAGGCTACGAATTCAATACACATGATGTCGTCAAACTGGGGCTAGAAGCCGAGTACCGAAAAATCGGAAAAGTTAGCTATAACGACTTAATGGATATTGAAGGCCATGCTTTCTTCGTAAACATTAAACCAAAGTTTATTGTTGAAGGTGACGTATTAGATCTGTATGTATCTTTATTAGCCGGTGTTGGCTCTATGGATATGGAAGCGAAAGCTTTTGGAGTATCAGACTCTAAGTCTGAAGCAGCCTACCAAGTTGGTGCTGAGCTTGGTGCGATGGTAACAGACAACATCGATATCCATATTGGTTACCGCTATGCAAACGTTGAAATTGAATCCATCGATGTGTCACCTCAAACCGCTTACCTAGGTGCAAGGTACCACTTCTAAACTTGATTCACTCGTAGGCTCAATACTACTAAAGCCGTCCTTTTAAAGCTCGGCTTTAATTTTGATCACCTATTTCCCTACTCGACCTCTACTTTGACAAGACAATTCAACCATAAATAAAGTTACGTTGTATCTTCTGTAAAAAGTTACAACTTGAAAGCTTTGCCCTAGCGCAAAATAAACCACTTTAATAGGCTACTATTTCGTGTTTAAATTTTTATCTATCAAACAGTTATACGAATAAATTTGGTGATTAAGCAATCAAATGCTATGCATTCAATCCTTAAAAGTAAATTAAAGTGTTAACATCAGGCAATTTTGTAAACTAGGTGTTTGATATGTTGCCTAAACTTTATAAGTTCAGATCGCTCCACGACAGAAACATACAATCTATTTCCGAGTGTTCGTTGTGGTTTGATTACGCTAAAACTTTTAATAACCCTTTTGAATCTAACCACGCATTCAACAAAGAGCTTCAACAAAACTTTAAGATCATGTGTTTCTCTCAGTCGAACGACCACCCAATACTATGGTCGCAGTATGGTGACAACTTTAAAGGCATGTGTATCGAGTATGATCTCAACTGCTATAACGGCGAGGCCAATCTCAACTGTTTTGAAGTCCAGTATGAAGACGAACCGAATATGTTCCGCCCGGCATCGCTAAGAGGTTTACAAACATCAAGACTGGGAGCTGAGATATTCAAAATTAAGCATTCTAATTGGCGTTATGAAAAGGAATACCGCTGGGTATTACCTGATGACGAGATGATCGGAAATAAACTCTACCTTAATAGAGAGTGCCTAAGCTCGGTGATTCTGTCAGAGCACGCTCCTGCCGACAGGAAATTGAAAGTTCTGATGACTTGCCAGCGCCTTGGTATCCCTGTTAAACACGCAATAGCAAAACAAGAGTCGTTTACCTTCGAAGTGGTCAGTTAAGTAGAGTGTAATCCTACTGTTTAGCGCCAAAACAAGACATTCACATAACGTTACAGCGCAACAAAAAAAGAGAGCGACATTAATGAGACTCTCTCTTTTTATTACATGTTCACCGTAAGCTTTCCCAATCCTTTATCTTGCATCTGCTCAATCGTCGCGATAGACATTTGAACAGTTGAAAACCAATAAGGTCGGTGCTTAACGTTAAATAGTTCACTATTATCTAACGCCTCGAAAACAGAATATTTTCTACCTTGAGCCAAAGCTGCACCATAAACCGTTCGCTCAAGTACTGGAATGTCATTCACTTCCTCTAGAAGTGCCCTCTTGATGAACTGATTTCCAGGGCTCCAATCTATAAATTCAACGAGGTTTTTTAGTAGCTTAAGCTCTAGCTGCTCGACCATTGATTCAAGAAACTGTGTGTTTGGCATCACCTCTGTACAAGCATAATATTCGTCATGCTTGTCACTTGCTTCACGATAACCAAGCATCGTTTTTACCAATGCGTCTTCAAACGTTGAAGAAAAGTGGTTACAAATTAAAAACAAAGGCAGAACTCTCAACACACCAAGTAAAATGCCTACGTTAGGATCTTTAACCGACGTTTCTTGAAGTCGAATTCGAGTCGCATTTGACGTCACGACCAAGTGTTGCCAAACCTTAGGTGTGATGTGTTTAATGTTGCCATCATTCCACTTAATCAGCTGTTGACTCATTAACAATGGGAACAATAAACGACAATTTTCTATTCCTATTTGTCGTGCTGCAACTTTTGGATCGAGAATTACCTTAGATTTCTTTCCATATTTATCTGCAAACTCTTGATTGGAAACAAACTCGATTAAACTTGAGCTCAATGGCCTACTTTTCGCGGATATTTCATGGAGTTTGGAAAAGTTTAAAGATGGCGAATACGCAACACTAGCGAACTGATTGTAATCGGGTAAGTCTGAAAACAACGAACTTATTAAGGTACCTTGAAGCTTCTCAAGCATTAGCGCAGAAGCGGCATTGCTGACATCATCGATAACGTATCGTAAGGTTTGTTGCTTCGCGTCGACTTTTTCACGATGAGCATTGACTCTATCCTGCTCGCAGCGCAATAAAATACGTTGATTGTGAGATATGCGGTCAGATTCATCAAATATGACACTATCACAATACCTATTTTCCAAACTTAGTAACGTGTCTACTGTAGATTGTGCGAGCTTATATTCAGGTGAGATTAACCATCGATTAAAGCGAGCTTCAACATTGATTGAGACCTTCCTTGAGATCTCAACTACTTCAGGGGTATAACTTTTATTTGCTAACAACAACCGTGACTTTCCTTTGCCGTAAATGCTCTTGTATCGGCATATCCTGCCTTTATAACAAAACTAATATTAATAGAAATTAGAGATTGGTTCACGAAATTGTTTCAATAAAATTAAGGATATTTAGTTATAGTGCGTTGAGAGTGGCTAGTGTGTGATATGTAGCCGGATATACTTTTCTGGAAAGCTGTATTTGAACCTTTTCTTCGTCGGTAGGTGTTTTTTCGCCTGCTTGCAAACTTTACTATCTCCAGACGTTCTCACCTTTTTGATTCTTGCATAACCTTTAGAGTGCTTCATCTCAATCATCAGATCGCAATAACCCTCGAAATCAACATTACTCTTGTTGAGCCTTTTCATGACGGTGACTTTTATCTTTTTAGCTACAGGATTAACCAATGCATCGTCGGGAAAAGCGACTGGGGATAAAAAACATAATAGTAATACTAGATATCTCATACTGCTCTCTCTTTGTTGAGGATGAGAACAGTATGCGGAGATTTAAGAGAAATGAAGGATTAACTTAGTATGAGGATTGACCAGCTAACGCGTAACTCTCAACGATTACGCTTTCTTTGAGCCTTTAGACTTAAAACCATTATGCGGGAACACGTTACGAATACGTTGCTGTACGTTTTTAGGAACATCTTTAGTGAACTTGAGATTGTAACCAGAACGTTTTGCATACACTTTTAGCTCGCCTTTAAAGGTGTTCTTATGACCAATCTCTTGAAGGTTGTGCTTAAAGCTCGGTGGAAGATGCCCTTTAACTTGTTCGATCGCCCCGTCGCTAAATTTAATTTTCAATACCGGTCGATCGACTGCTACTAACCAAAAAACTAATACCGCACCGATTAAGATTACGTACATCATAATGTCACCACTACTGTTGATGGTTATTTATCGTCAGAAAGGAGCTTGCTTAAGTCTTCTTTGAGGCTAGTCACCGTCTTGCTGGCCTGCTCACTACGAGACGCTTCGCTAACCAAATACTCGATGGCATCTGAGAGCGTACAACCTAGCTCGTTCGCACGTTGAGATAGCTTTTCCCATACACGGTAATCAAGGTCGATTGATTTCTTCTTTGTATGAACTTGTTCAGCATTGAAGTGGCGTTTTCGCTTAGCTCTGATCGCTTGTTTAAGCTTGTTATCGAGCTCAGGAGACATGTTGTTAGATATCCACTCAAGGACACCTGTAGGTTGGTGTTCAAGCTTCAATAAGGCTTTAACAGCAACGTCAGATTCACTTGAATCTATGTGGCAGGTGATCGACTCGCCTTCTTTCCATTTTTTGACCAGATAGTTCCATTTCCAACCACATTCCAAGTTTTCAAGTTGCTGATATTTCATGTCTAATCTCGAAAGTTAATCCTAGTGACAGCGTAACCCAAAATAGGCTATTTAACAATTATTGTCTTGAAAGAATAGACCAAGATCATACTTATATTAGCTTAGTGATTAGTAACTACAACATAGAGCTACAAGCGAGATCGGTTTTTCTATATACTCCCTACCTCATTATCATAATCAGAAACTTAAATGACTCAAGTAGATTGGCGACATGTTACGCCTCAGTACGACGAATATAGCGCTCAATTAGAGCAATTCCCTGACATCTCGCCTTTCCCGTTTTCAGATATTCAACATAGATTCAAAGATGCGTTAACCCGCTTTGTCCGTTTGTCTAACCTTTCACGTGTTTTACTTGTAAACGCTCCAGACAATTCGATCTATCGTCAAATGATTGTTGAATCTCTAGTCACTGCTTTAGATGATCACACTCTACCGGTTATAAAAACTGAGTCTTTAAATGCTGTCTCTCTGTTTGACCAAGTTCAGTCAAAAGACGGTAAGGTTGTAGCGACAAAGCCCGGCCTACTGGCTAGAGCAAACAACGGCTATCTGATCGTTTCAGCAAACTTGATCTTGGCCAACCCAGGAAGCTGGTTACTGCTTAAATCAGCACTGCTTGGTGAAGCCGTAGAACCAATCAGCAGTAATCCAGAGCACTTGAACCAATCCCCGACTTTGCCTTTGACTTACAACATTAAGTTGATTGTGGTTGGAGACAGAGCTCAACTAGGTGACCTTGATTACCTAGACAGCGATATTCAAACCGGTTTTTGCCTATTCAGCGAAATTGAACAGGACATTAAGCTCTCAGAAGACACTCTGACTCAATATCTTGGTTACCTTAAGTGGCTTCAACAACGCTATGAATTGCCAACCATCACGCAACAAGCGTTGACGGGCATTCTTACTGCCGGAGCAAGAGAAACGGAAGATCAAAGCTATATTCCATTATGCCCTATTTGGCACAATGCATTATTGAACGAAGCTCTGATTGAAGCCGACAATGGTGAGATTGATATTCACCATATCCAACAAGCTCAACAGCACAAATATAACCGCGAATCTTACCTACCAGAACGCGCCCTTGATGATATTCGAGATGGCCAAGTCATTATCGAAACCGAGGGCGAACAAGTTGGTCAAGTTAATGGTCTGACGGTTATCGATGTTCCAGGACACCCGATCTCTTATGGTGAACCTGCACGAATTTCCTGCGTTATTCACTTTGGTGATGGGGATATTGCCGACGTTGAGCGCAAAGCCGAGTTGGGTGGTAATCTTCATGCTAAAGGTATGATGATCATGCAAGCATTTGTGAGCAGCTCACTAAACCTTGAAGATCCGTTGCCATACGCTGCTTCTGTTGTGTTTGAGCAATCGTATTGCGAAGTAGACGGCGATAGTGCTTCTCTTGCTGAGCTTTGTTCTCTGGTGAGTGCTTTGTCTGAATACCCTATCAATCAACAAATTGCGGTTACAGGTGCAGTTGACCAATTTGGACGTGTGCAAGCTGTTGGCGGGCTAAACGAGAAAATCGAAGGCTTCTACCATGTGTGTAAGCACAACGGCTTAACAGGCGAACAAGGTGTGATCCTTCCAAGATCGAACTTAAGGCATCTTGCACTAAAGCCTGACCTTATTGAAAGCATTAAGAATGAAGAATTCCATATTTGGTCTGTGTCTAATGTAGACGAAGCAATTCCTCTCATTATGAACAAGCCATTTAGAGACGATGAACAAGAAAGCGTTCTGAATAAAATCGCGGAACGTATTGAAAACTTTGAAAGACATGAGCACCCTATTGGAATCGTTGGACGCATTAAAAACTGGTTTGTCTAGTACTGATCGGACTTGTTTAGCGTACACCTGTTCACTAATATGCACCTATCAAAAATCGGAGTAATTGATAATGCAAAACAAACGTGATTCTTACACTCGCGAAGAGCTTCTAGCATCAAGCCAAGGCGAACTATGGCCACAAGGCCCTCAACTACCAGCACCGAACATGCTAATGATGGATCGCATCACTAAGATGTCTGAAACTGAAGGTGATTACGGTAAAGGTTTAGTTCTTGCTGAGCTGGATATTACTCCTGACCTATGGTTCTTCGATTGTCACTTCCCAGGTGACCCTGTAATGCCTGGTTGTCTAGGCCTTGACGCAATGTGGCAGCTGGTTGGTTTCTACCTTGGTTGGGTTGGCGGCGAAGGTAAAGGTCGTGCTCTAGGGGTTGGCGAAGTGAAATTCACTGGTCAAATTCTGCCTACAGCGAAAAAAGTAACTTACGAGATCCACATGAAGCGTGTTGTTAACCGTCGTCTAGTTATGGGCCTTGCGGATGGTCGCGTACTTGTTGATGGTAAAGAGATCTACGTTGCTAAAGATTTGAAAGTTGGCCTTTTCCAAGATACGTCAGCATTCTAATCTAATAGTTAGATTTTTAGTAAAGCAGCCCATGGCTGCTTTATTTTCGTTCCAATAAATTTAGTTATAGTGCATTAAAGTATCCCGTATTAAGCTTGAAACAGGATAAATCCACCAGCGATACGCTTATGATAGCGAAACTATAATACTTTATAGCTCTGGGGAGCTTATCACTCGTCTGAAACTAACAAGGCTCCGGCCGTTGTAATCAACAGACAATGGAGCCCTGACCTTGAATTCTTTACGCCCTATCTACTTATAGAGACCTGATTGCTTGTCATCTTTGGCGTCACGCCATCCACCTAACCAATAAGACCTAGAATCCATTTGGCTATATGGGCAAGCTTCTTGCGACCGTCCATTTAAACCAGCCTTGTAGCCTTGAGATTGTGCTCGTTCTAGTCGATCACGCTTTTGTCTCTTCATAGTGCAGTCCTCATACGGGTGTTCCATTTACTAACATACAATGATTACAACTTTACGGAGTTTTTGTGACTCCAACTTTAAGAATCGGTCAAATTTTCACTTTTCTCAAGGCGAAAAAAAGCCCGAGTTCAGAATTGTGAACTCGGGCTCAGGAGATAAAATTATTTAAATTTTCTGCGGAACCCTAATAGACCAAGCACAGTCAAAGTTAACCAACCTAGGCTACCACCTTGGCGCTCAACTTTCTCGGTGTCGGTGCTACGAGTTACTACGCTATCAATGTCAGAGCCAGTGTCATACCTTGCTCCCTTGATTGGGATAAGCTTAACAGCTACAACCTTTTCGACTGCGTTAGATGAGGCACCACCACAGTATGAGTTGTGTGATGTTGTGTCATAAGGCTTATCATTACCGTCGACTGTACATTTGATAGCCGTTGCTGAAATCACGCCAGCATCATTGATATCCGTCGCATCAATGATTCTAAATTGGTTATTGTAACTAGACGCATCACCATCATTTGTTAAGTCATCTAACCACCATGCTTTACCACCAAAAATATCAACACGGCGTTCATCAGTTGAAGACGGGAGATCGTAAGGGTAAATAAAGCCTCTGTGTCTTCTTTCGCTGCCATCGACTTCACGCGTCGTTTCCGCATCGATCTGGCCAACAAGTTCATTGTAATTATTTACCGCTTTAGCTTCACCGCTTGAGCCACTGAAGAAGATACCGCCAGACAAATACGTTGCTGTTGGGTTTTTAGCATCCGTTACAATAAAAGGCTTATTACCGGCACTTCCATTTTCAGGAACATAACCGTTACGTTTTGAATATCCAACTGCAAACAAGTTGTCGTTAATATCGGTTGCTACTGAGTTACTGTATCTAGCATCATCGTTAGATGAACCAGACTTAACCTCTGCACCGCTAATTTGTGTAGTTGTCCACGTTGCCGTAGCGAGATCGAGTGAAGTACTCACAAAGACACTTGCATTCATATCTTGTAGATCGCCGTTTCCATCAGCAGTATTATAGCCTACACCATAAAAAAGAGAGTCCGATTCAACAATTGAACGCATACTGCCTTGAGCAAAATAATCGCCTTGTTGGGCATTACCACTTCTGACCCAATCAATTTCTTTTGTTGTTGTGCCACCCCAAATTGCCGCTTTAGAAGCAAACGCCTTATCTGGTTCAGAAGTGTCAGTCGGATCAAACTCTTCAGAGATACTACCTACATTGTAAACGGTACCGTTGCTTGCCGTTATCGCTTTCCAAGCACGAGTTTCTGAAGCTCCAGTTGGCGCCGCTGTCGTCGTAAACAATGCATTATTGCGAATATCATCTTTGGATTTGATCCCCACAGGTTGGGCATTCTCATCTAAAGAATTGATTACCGTATTGCGAGTTTCAAAAGTATCCCCACCTTCAACAAACGCTTTCGCATTTACGTGAGTAAGGTCATTTCTTTCCTTACTCCAAGTGTCATTCCAACGGTTTTCAGCCCAACTTTCACATGTAGAATATCTCAGCTCTCGATAACAATAGTTTTCGAAATCATCACGCTCTTGAATGTACTGAAATGGTGCATCCATTGCGAATGGTACTTCTTCACGATAACTTACCGCTTCAAGCGTATCGCGAGTCTCACCAGCAAGTTTAAATGCACTATCGGTACAGTTGGTTGCAGCTGAATCGAAGCAACCTAACGCAAGCTCATTCGTTCCGTCTGTCGCAACACCAGGTTGAATCGCCACACCATAGATTTCAGAGGCACCTGTAATTGAAGGAGTGACTTCAACGACCTTGTAAAGCGCAGCATTGGCATTAGTTGCAGCTAAAACTAATGCTGCAACTGTAGTTAATTTAAATTTAGTACAAGTCATTATTACTTCTTAACTTTCCTGTTGTAGTGCCTCGAGCTCTTCCCAGCGCTCAAAAGCAACTTCAAGCTCCTGCTCTGCTGCAGATAGCTTATCTAATACTGGTTGTGTCTGCTCTACAGATTTTGAAAAGAAGCTTGGATCGTTGACTTCTTCCTGAAGAGTTTCAATTTGAGTTTCCAATTCTTCCAAACGCATTGGTAGCGCTTCTAGTTCTCGTTGTAGCTTATACGATAACTTCTTAGGTTTAGCCTTAACTGGCGCAGTTTTGGGAGTTTCCTCAACTACTTTCTCAGGCTTTGATGGCTTTTCAACCTGTCGGTACTCTAATGCTTGCTTTCTTTGCTGCTGAGCATCGTGGTAACCACCAACAAATTCTTCAATAACGCCATTACCCTCAAAGATCCAACTTGTCATCACTGTGTTATCAACAAACTGACGATCGTGACTCACTAAAAGCAGCGTACCCTGATAGTTGGCAAGCAAATCTTCTAAAAGTTCCAAAGTTTCGATATCTAGATCGTTGGTTGGCTCATCGAGAATCAACAAGTTGTTCGACTTAAGGAAAATACGCGCCAATAACAGACGGTTTTTCTCACCACCAGATAGTGCTTTAACAGGAGTGCGAGCACGTTTTGGAGAGAATAAGAAATCTTGTAAGTAGCTTAGAGCATGACGCTCACGGCCACCTACGGTCACTTCTTGCTTACCATCCGCGAGGTTATCAATTACAGACTTCTCAGGGTCTAGAATTTCGCGGTATTGGTCAAAGTAAGCGACTTCAAGCTTAGTACCACAATGCAAACGACCTGAATCAGGCTTAAGCTGGTCAAGAAGCAGCTTAAGTACCGTACTCTTACCACAACCGTTAGGACCAATCAGAGCGATACGATCGCCACGCATGATGTTGAAGCTGAAGTCCTTAACAATTTCTTTGCCTTCAAAGCCAAAGTTAAGATTCTCAGCTTCAAATACAATCTTGCCTGAACGCTGGCCATCGTCGATTTGGATAATCGCTTTGCCCTGCACTTCACGACGGTTCAAACGTTCTTCACGTAGCTTCTTAAGCGCACGAACACGGCCTTCGTTACGAGTACGACGAGCTTTGATGCCCTGACGAATCCAAACTTCCTCTTGAGCAAGCTTCTTATCGAATTCAGCGTTTTGCATTTCTTCAACACGAAGCGCCTCTTCTTTCTCAACAAGGTAATTTTCGTAATCGCCCGGGAAAGAGCTCAATTTACCGCGATCAAGATCGACAATACGTGTTGCCATCGATTTAATGAACGCACGGTCATGCGAGATAAAGATGATTGAACCGCGGAAGTCTTTCAGGAAGCCCTCTAACCATTCAATGGTTGCAACATCCAAGTGGTTAGTCGGTTCGTCGAGTAGAAGCACGTCAGGGTCACATACAAGCGCACGAGCAAGTGCCGCTTTACGTTGCCAACCACCAGACAAATCTGTCAGTTTGGTTTCAGCAGTCAGCTTAAGTGCTGCCAATACGTTACTTACACGATCTTCAAAACGCCATGCATTAGCATGATCCAGTTGTTCTTGAACGCGAGTAAGGCGGTTTAGATTCTTTTCACTTGGGTCTGTCGCGATGAGATCCAGAAGATCATGATAGATCTTCAGCTGTTCGCCGATTTCAGCAAGGCCACCAGCAACATAGTCATAAACTGTACCTTGTTCATTACGCGGTGGATCTTGTTCTAGACGAGACACAACCACATCTTGCGTGATTTGCATCTTACCGTCGTCCATGATGATGTTTCCAGATAGGATTTTCATCAATGTCGACTTACCAGCGCCATTGCGCCCTACTAAACATACACGTTCGTTTTCTTGCAGCACGAAGTCCGCACGATCTAATAATGGGTGATCACCAAACGCTAATTGCCCATTATGAATTGTAAGTAATGCCATTCTTCTTTAACCAATCATTAAGTTCTAACAAGCCAAATGGCCAGTTAAGCTCTGAGCTTTGAGAAAGGTCAGAGCTTTCAAATTTGAGCACCGGAATAGTGACCCCGTAACGGGAAAAGAGCTCATCATCAAATGCAATGTCAACAACGTTGACGTGATGGCTAATGTTTAACTGTTCCGTGAGTTGGAATGCCATCTCACATAGATGGCACCCTTCTGTACTGTAGAGAGTCAGCACTATATATCCTTATACGATCTCTTAACTACTTATGTGTAATCAACCAGCAGTTATGAATGTGCTTATTGCGAGAGAAGTCCAATGGAAGTGTCTTCGCTGAGATATTCTGAGCCTTAAGACCTAACTCATCTAGAGCTTCCAAGTCCATTTTGAAGTGACGCTTGTTGTTAGAGAACACAATCGTGCCTTCTTCACGAAGAAGACGTTTAAGGTTTTCCATCAGCTGAATGTGATCACGTTGAACATCGAAAGATTGATCCATACGCTTTGAGTTAGAGAACGTAGGTGGATCGATAAAGATCAGATCATAAGAACCCTGCTCTTTAGCTAGCCATTGTAGACAGTCAGCTTGAACAAACTGATGTTGACGACCAACACGACCGTTAAGCTCCATGTTCTCTTTCGCCCACTCTAGGTAGGTATTAGACATATCAACAGTAGTTGTAGAACGAGCACCACCCACAGCAGCATGAACAGATGCACTTCCTGTATAAGCAAACAAGTTTAGGAAATCCTTACCTGCGGCCATCTCACCGATACGACGACGAGTGATCTTATGATCTAGGAACAACCCGGTATCTAGGTAATCATGAAGATTAACAATCAGCTTAACACCATACTCGTTCACTTCTAAGTTCGATGAGTCTTGAGCCAATTTCTGGTATTGAGAACGGCCTTTCTGTTTCTGACGAACTTTAAGCACAACGTTGTTTGCTTCTACGCCTGTTACTTGAATAGAAGCACGGATGATATCGGTTAAGCGACGTTTTGCCTTCTCTTCCGGTACATCTTTAGGCGCTGCGTATTCTTGGATCACAAGGTGACCTGGGTATACATCAATCGCTACATTGTATTCTGGTAGGTCAGCATCGTAGATACGGTAACAATCTAATTGCTCCTTCTTAGCCCACTTGCCAATCTTACCGATGTTCTTTTTAAGACGGTTCGCGAAATCAGGTGCAATCAATTGTTCTTGCTCGCCTGATGGACGCTCTGACATCGGACGATCTGAAATTGAGTAGTTCTTTTGGTGACACGGTAACGCACCGTTGTTCAACTTGAACTGTTTATCTGCACGCATGCGTAAGCAGCTTAGTAGCTCGTCTGAGCTAGAGAAGATAGATGCGTTACAGCCACCAAATTCAGCTTTAAGCTGTGCACCGAATGCTGTGTAAAGTGCAATAAGACCCGGCTCGGTACCAAGACGTTCACCGTAAGGCGGGTTAGAAACAATCACACCATCAGTAAACTCTGTAGGACGCTTAAGCTTTGCAGCATCGCCTACTTCGAATTCAATCAACTCTTCAACACCGGCACGACGAGCATTGTCACGCGCAGTTTTGATCATACGTTCATCATTGTCGTAGCCATAGAACTTACATTCCACTTTCTTAACACCACGACGACCTTGAACGTTCGCTTCAGCTTTCACTTCAGCCCATAGCTCAGGCTCGAAATCTTCTAGTGATTCAAAACACCACTTCTGACGTTTAACACCTGGAGCCATGTTTGCAGCCATCATCGCCGCTTCAATCACTAACGTACCTGAACCACACATTGGATCTAGGAAAGGCTTAGTTGCGTCCCAACCACTACGAAGAAGAATCGCGGCAGCAAGAGTTTCACGTAGTGGTGCTCGACCTGATTCAGGACGGTAACCACGTTGGTGAAGACCGCTACCTACCATATCAACACCAAGAATCGCTTTATCACGGTGTAAACGAACGTGGATACGAATGTCTGGGTTCTCTTTGCTAATAGAAGGACGAGGTAAAGACTTCTTCTCAAAGCAATCAACAACGGCATCTTTTACTTTCATCGCACCGTATTGGCTATTACGGATTTCGTTGTTCGTACCATTGAAGTCAACAACAAAACGCTTAGAGCTATGGAATTGATTTACCCAGTTAACCGCAGTGGTTGATAGGTACAAATCCATGTCGTCCATACAAGTGAATTCAGAAAGGACACGTACAAATCGAGAAGCCAAACGGCTCCACAAACAACAACGATAAATTTGCTCATTGGTCGCTTTGAATTTAACACCTGCTTGAACAGGTTTTGCGTTTGTAATCCCTAGTTGGGTTAGTTCTTCAACTAATAAATTCTCAAGGCCGTTTGAGGTAACCGCTAGATATTGATTCATAGTGTTCTTTTATTGATAAAAATGAGTTCGATTATACCTGAATTTGTAACTAGAGCATCACACTAAACACGTCTTTTCATTGAATCTTTCGACTAACTGGCTAGCAAATGCACAGTCTTGAAGCGATCGCTTACCCACATCCCCTTAGAACATAAGACCTATCAAACCAACTTCATTTCTGACCACTTATTAACCAAAGTAGCAATGTGAATTTATATTCACCTCGAAACTGGTATACACCAAAATAGATTTATGGATGAAATTTAGCTACAAAAGACCAAAAACAGGGAATAAAGACGGTAGATTTACTCTTCTGGCGATGAAAACGGGCAGAAATTAAGGTGAAAAAATAGTCGTAAGTTCACTATTTAAATGGTTAAGCCGTGATGTATTTATCAGGATGAGGTTTTTTAGGCACAAAAAAATCGGCTAATGAGCCGATTCTGAGGAAGGTTTATACGTTTGTGTGCTGCGATGCGTGGTTGAAATGATGTGCTAGATTAGAGGTTAACCTACCATCGCTATGTGTGTCTGATGAAGGATAGCGTTCGCGTCTACCATTCTATCGTGCATCACCTTGATTGAGTCTCCAAATCGCAGTCCTTTTGAAGGCGTTAACAGGAACTCTTCTAGGTCAACAAATGCACATAGGCTCGCACACTCTCCCACTTCTAATACAATGAAATACCCTAAGCTATGCTCGTTATTCATTTGTACAATATCCCCTTCTTGAGGATATTCATGGCCAGTACCTTGTGAGTCGAAGAACCAACTCTTAGGCTGTACAGGCTTATGGAAACGCTTTGCTGCCACACAATAGAGTGCTAATTCAGCTTGACGAGGCTCAGACAGTTCTAAGCCAGAAATTTGTTCTTTGAAGGTTTGGTATGAAGATGCGTCATCAACGGTGAATTCATTATCTCGAAACGCGCAGTCCACCAGCTTATTGCGGACCAGATTCGTTTTGAAAATCATATCCTCTCCGAGATTTAGCATTAATGAACATTGCTGCTCATCGTAATACCAACTCCATGTATCGCTAGGTTTAAGCATCATTTCGTCTCACACTGTTGAACCATTCCATTAGGTAAAACGCAAAATTACCTTCAATTACAGTAATTTTACTGAGCAATAGGCAAAAAAAAAGAGGAAATGAATTCCTCTTTCTTGTCGCTTTTCTCTACAACTCAGTGAGTTACAGTGTCTCTTTTATTAAGACGATGCCAGATTGTCGCTTTTCAGAAATAAAAGCGTCTTGCCGTTTAAAGATTTTTAACGATGTCACCTACAAGGCCTGGACCTTTGTAAATGAAACCAGAGTAAACTTGTACAAGCTTAGCGCCTGCCATCATTTTCTCTTTTGCAGCAACATACGAATCAACACCACCTACCCCGATGATCGGCAGTTGGTCACCAAGCTCTTGATAAAGTTTACGAACAACTTCAGTACTGCGAGATTGAACTGGACGTCCACTTAGACCACCCGCTTCGTCGCAATGCTTCATGCCTTCAACGATTGAACGATCCAATGTCGTGTTTGTTGCGATCACACCATCGATCTTATTTTTGATCAATGATTCACAAATTTGGCTGATTTCATCGTCACTTAGATCCGGAGCAATCTTAAGAGCAAGAGGAACATATTTACCATGCTTCTCTTCCAGTTCAGTTTGTTTCGTTTTCAGTTCAGACAATAGATCGTCTAGTGCTTCGCCATATTGCAGAGAACGAAGTCCTGGAGTGTTTGGTGAAGAGATGTTCACAGCAATGTAACCAGCGTATTGATATACCTTCTCCATACAGATCAAGTAATCTTCAGCGCCCTTTTCAATTGGTGTGTCTTTATTCTTACCAATGTTAATGCCTAAGATGCCATCGTAGTTCGACTTCTTAACATTCTCAACAAGGTTGTCGACGCCTAGGTTGTTAAAGCCCATGCGGTTGATGATACCTTCAGCTTCTACAAGGCGGAATAAACGAGGTTTGTCGTTACCCGCTTGTGGACGTGGAGTCACTGTTCCTACTTCAACGAAACCAAAACCCATTGCGCCAAATGCATCAATACATTCGCCGTTTTTATCTAGGCCGGCCGCTAGGCCAACTGGGTTTTTAAAAGTAAGACCCATGCACTCTACAGGTCGATGAGGTAATTGTTGGCGATACAAAAGATCAATTGGTGTGCCTGTGAAGCGTTTGAAATTTTGAATTGCAAGATCATGTGCCTTTTCGGCATCAAGTTGGAAAAAGCCAGTTCTGGCTAGACGGTAAAGCATTGTGCCTCCGATAGAAAAAAGCCCCGTGTAAACGGGGCGATATTATTTACTTATTTACCCAACTATTCAATCTATTACTGTCTGTAAGGGTAAGATAATCGAGTTTGCTAACGAATGAGGTTCATTATTAAGCAAACGTTATCGTTTCTTCAGGTTATTAGCCCATTTCTAATCTCAACCTTAGTACAACCACCAGCTCACTTAACAACAAACAACGTGTCCGTCGAGGTTGGTCCTTCAAAAATCGTAAGTTCTATTGATTCCACTTTACCGAAACGAAAAAGGCAGACCTTTTGGCCTGCCCTTATACTTTTTCGTCTTATCTAGTAACTAGTCTTTTGACATGCAGTTTAGATTCAACAGCATCAATTCACGCAGTGCTACTGAGAACTTAGCAAATTCATGAACAGAACCCACTTTGAATTCGTTCAAGATGCTCTCCCAACGATGTAGAGAAACAGAGTTACTTTCCATCCAGTCATCAAGCGCTTTAATCACATCGATGTCTGAAGCACAGCCACAGTTAAGTACTTGGCCAGTTAGCTGACGTTGTTGCCAATCCAGATCTTCTCTGAATGCTGCACGCGCCAGTGCTTGCCAGTTGTTGTCGACAGCTTGGCCATTGATTTGCTTCAAGAACCAGTGCAGTGACAAACGGTCGCCTAAATTGAAGTAAAGCTTAGACGCTTGCTGTACTGTTTTACCTGTTTCGCGAGCAACTGTGGATATATCCAGTGCTGAGTACAGGCTAGACAAACGAGCTACTGAATTAGCCAGCTCAGCGTTTACACCTTGATCAATCCATACTTGAGCCATTGCTTGATGCTCTTCTACTTCTGAAGCTACTAAGTTTTCGTCCAGTTTTTCAGTAATCGCAGCCACATCACCTTGGTAAAGCTCAATCAATGCGTTCACTGACTGTTTACCCGTACGGTTTCTTAGCAACCAGCGTGCTAGGCGACGAAGCGTACGACGCACATGGTAAAGCAATTCGTATTGAGCTTCAGAACTTGAGATGTTGTCCAGTTCACGGATGCTCTTTAGTACCTTACCTAGACCGTAGATTTCACGTGATGCCGCGTAAGCATTCGCAATATCAACAATGTTCGCGCCCGTCTCTTCTTGCAAGCGAGTCACGAAGTTACAGCCCATCTCGTTAACCATTTGGTTAGCAAGCGCAGTCGCAATGATCTCTGCACGAAGTGGATGGTTATCCATGTGCTGAGAGTAGTTACGGCGTAACTCTGTTGGGAAGTATTGCATCAGTTGTTGAGCATGGAACTCATCATTCGCAATGTCATCACTCACAAGATCTTCTTTTAGAACCATTTTACCGTAAGCGATCAATACTGATAGCTCTGGTCTTGTTAGTGCTTGGCCCTGCTTCTCACGTTCTAGCAGCGTTTCGTCATCTGGGATGTATTCCAAACCACGGTCTAAGTACCCGGCTTTTTCCATTGTGTGGATAAAGCGGATTTGCTCTTTCACTAAGCCTACACCTTGATGCTCAGTAACAGAGATAGACTCAGCTTGGCAGTAAGCGTCGTCTAGTACGATTTCACCTACTTCATCTTCCATAGATTCAAGAACTTGGTTACGTTGCTTAACGGTAAGATCACCATTAGACACCAAGCCATTCAAGAAGATCTTAATGTTAACTTCGTTATCCGAGCAATCTACACCACCAACGTTATCGACAAAGTCAGTATTAACTCGACCGCCCGTTAGAGCGTATTCAATACGACCCAATTGAGTCATACCCAAGTTACCGCCTTCACCAACAACCTTAGCTTTCAGGTCACGGCCATCGATACGTAGCACGTCATTTGCACGGTCACCCACATCGGTATGAGTCTCACTAGAAGACTTAACGTAAGTACCAATACCGCCGTTCCAAAGTAGATCAACTTTCATAGACAAGATCGCTTTGATCAAGTCGTTTGGTGCCATTGATGCTTTCTTGGTACCCAGCATTTTCTGAATTTCAGGTGTCAAAGAGATAGACTTCGCTCGGCGAGAGAAGATGCCACCACCTTGAGAAATCAGGTCTTTATTGTAATCTTCCCAACTTGAACGAGGCAGATTAAACAGACGGTCACGCTCTACCCAGCTTGATGCTGATTCTGGATTCGGGTCAATGAAGATGTGCATGTGGTTAAACGCAGCTTGCAAGCGAATGTGCTTAGATAGCAGCATACCGTTACCAAATACGTCACCCGCCATATCACCCACACCAATGGCAGTGAAGTCTGTGCTTTGACAGTTAATACCCATTTCGCGAAAGTGACGTTTAACCGATTCCCAGCCACCTTTCGCCGTGATACCCATGGCTTTGTGGTCGTAACCGTTAGAGCCACCCGATGCAAACGCATCACCTAGCCAGAAGTTGTACTCTTCAGCTACTGAGTTCGCTAGATCTGAGAATGTCGCGGTGCCTTTATCGGCTGCAACAACCAAGTATGGGTCATCTTCATCGTGACGAACAACGCTCTTAGGTGGGATAACCTCACCTTCAATGATGTTGTCTGAAACGTCTAGCAATGCACGGATGAAGCGCTTGTAACAACGTTGACCTTCAGCAAAGATCTCGTCTCGGCCAGACATCATGTGTTGACGCTTACAAACGAAACCACCTTTAGCACCAACCGGTACGATAACCGTGTTCTTAACTTGTTGCGCTTTAACTAGGCCTAGAATCTCAGTACGGAAGTCCTCTTGACGGTCTGACCAACGTAAACCACCGCGTGCTACTTTACCGCCACGTAAATGCACACCTTCAATGTCTGGTGCGTAAACGAAGATCTCAAACGCAGGAACCGGCGCAGGGATATCTGGAATCTCGCTTGGTCTCATTTTCAGAGCCAACCAAGGTTTAGACTGCTTATTCTCGTCTACTTGGTAGTAGTTAGTACGAAGCGTTGCAGTGATCATTTCCATGTAGCGACGAATGATACGATCATCATCCAAGCTTTCTACATGATCCAACTGTTCAGTGATCTTCTTAATAAGATCTTGTTGGCCTTTTACGCTGCCCTTCAGTTTCGGGTTAAAACGCTTGCCGAATAGGCTCACTAGCCCTTTCGCTAATTCTGGGTAATGAGACAATGTGTCTTCAATGTATTGTTGGCTGAATGGGAAACCAACTTGACGCATGTAACGAGCATAAGCACGTAAGATTGAGATTTCACGGCCAGAAAGACCAGCGCCAAGTACTAAGCGGTTGAAACCATCGCTGTCTAACTCACCCGCCCAGATTGCCGCAAAGGCTTGTTGGAAAAGATCGCGAGCTTCACGAAGATCAATGGTCTTATCGCTCTTGTGCAGCATAGAGAAATCAAGGATCCAATAGGTCACACCGTTGGTTTTACGCACTTCATATGGAGATTCACCGATAACGCGTAGGCCAAAGTTTTCAAGCATTGGCATAACATCAGAAAGGTGAATTGGCTCATCGCTGTGATAGAACAACTTCAAACGAACGGCTTTTGAATCTGCCGCTTCTTCTTGAGGACGGTAGAAAAGCATACCCAGTTTGTTGTCTTCACTTAGCGCTTCTAAACGTTCAATGTCGGCAACAGCAGAACCTGGCATCATGTCTTCTTTGTACGAACGTGGGAATGCACGCATGTACTCTTTCGACAATGGAAGACCTTTGCTTTCACCGAAGTTTGCAATGATAGATTCAGACAGACGGTCATCCCACGTAGACGATACTTCCATTAAATTTTGCTCAATTGTTTTCACGTCCACATCCATGTTGTTGTTATCAACACGAACAATATAGTGCGTTCTTGCTAGCGGGCTTTCAGAGAAGTACGTTGTAAATTCAACCTCTTCTTCACAACCAAAGTACTGTTTCAAGATGCGCTGTGTTTGGCGACGAAGCTCAGTGTTGTAACGATCTTTTGTTACGTAAACCATGCAGCTAAAGAAACGACCAAACGGGTCTTTGCGAACAAACAAACGCAGGAGATCACGATCTTGCATTTGTACTACGCCCGTACCGACTTCTAGTAGCTCTTCTTCTCGAGCTTGCAGCAGTTCATCACGTGGGTAGTTTTCAAGAATGTTGTGCAGCGCTTTGTAAGAGTATGAACCTTCACGGTAACCACTCGCATCCAAAATACGTTCTACTTTCTCGCGAACAAGAGGAATCGTTTCAACGGTTTGGTTATAAACGGCAGATGTGTAAAGACCAGTAAAGCGGTGCTCACCAATGACCTTACCGTTCTTATCGAATTTCTTAATACCAATGTAATCGTTGTAAGCTGGGCGGTGAATGCGTGAAGCCGTGTTGCCCTTGGTTACGATAAGCACATAAGGCTTTTTCGCTTCAAGACGTGCCGAATCAGAAAACTCAGATAGCTTAACGTTACGTACACGATCTGAGTTCGCAAACAAACCAAGACCTTGCTCCTTGGTCGGTTGCAGTTCAGTGTCGCCGTTAACTGAAACTAGGTCATATTCCTTATAACCCATGAATGTAAAGTTGTGTTCACCTAACCAACGAAGAAACGCCAACGTTTCATCAAAACGTTGGCCATCTACAGGAATGCTCTCTTTCTGCTTTTCTACTTGATTGGTTACTTCTTCAAGTCGTTCTACCATCTTCAACCAATCGTTCACAACTAAGCTAGTATCGGTAAAGATATCCAGTAGCTCCGTTTTAAGAGCTGTCATTTCAGCTTTACTGCTAAGACGGTCAACCTCAATATGGAAAAGCGATTGGAATGCACCTTCGTTATTGCTTACACCGACAACACTGCCCTTATCTGAGCGAGAGATTTGTGTTGGGTTATGAAGCATAAGGTGAGAAGAAAGGTCTAGGCGAGTCAATGCCATTTTTACGGAATCAACAAGGAATGGGCTGTCTGGAACGACTATCTCAACGATAGTATGAGTAGACTGCCAACCTTGACGACTTACCGTCGGGTTGAAAACGCGTACAGAGATTTCGTCGGCTTTCTTTTCATTGATGTGATGCCATAAGCTAACTACAGCACCGTATAAATCGGATTCGTTTCTCTGAGTTAGATCGTCGTGAGAAACGTTACTAAACAAGTGTTGAGCAAGTTGAGTTACGAGAGGTCGATGAGCAAGGTCAAGTTTGTCTTGAATCAGCTTGTAAACTTTTTCAAGTAAAACTGGAACCACAGTTTCACGTGCGGTCATAGTCACACTCCACAATTAGAATTATATTTTATTATTAGGGGGATCACTTAATCTGGTGTTTGAAACGTGCCGTTGAGCGCTTTTCTACTAACGAGTTAAGCAAAGGTAATGCATTCATTTATTGTAAAAGCATTATTGAAAAATAGTTAATTGTTTTGGAGGTGGTAAGAGCTGAAATGTTTGATTATGTGATTAAGATTCCTTTTAACTCACTAGGCATGCCAAGGTTTACAGAGCTTCTAACTTAATAAACTTATTTTTTTGGTCAGTTGTCAGCCTAAACTGCCCTCTAACCCCTATTTGTGTAAGAAATGGTCTGAACCGAGTTGCAGGTAACTGTAAGCGTAAACCTGTTGTTGTTATCACTTGAACTTTACTTGCCGTACCAGAATAGCTGGCCAAAAACTGCTGATATGAGATGTTAAGTTGGAAAATATAGCGATTCATACGATACCTGTATAAATATACAGTGCCAGTGTTTTTTGGCACTTTTAGATGTCTGACGGTGAAACTGAACTTGAAGCTGCTCTAGCTTATCGAAAATTCGATGAACCAGAAACAAAAAATCAGTGGCAGATATTCTCTACCACTGATGACCTTTCGTTGTAGCAAACAGTTTATTAGTAAACCGCTTATTAGCAAACAGTTACCTGAATGCGCGCTGACTTAAGCCTCTAGTGCTTTCGTCACTTTCTCAAACAAGTCTTTTGCTAGGTTGTCCATGTTCTTTAACGTCTCTAGTTCTTTTTTGATCAGAGCTTGGCGTTCATCGTCGTACTTACGGAATTTAAGAAGTGGATCAATCAGACGTGAAGCCACTTGCGGGTTGCTGCTGTTCAGTTCACGTAAGATCTCGCCTGCAAATGCATAGCCTTGACCAGACTTGTCGTGGAATTGAACCGGGTTCATGTTTAAGAATGAACCGACCAAGTTACGGGTACGGTTCGGGTTCTTCAAACTGAACGCCTGGTGCGACATCGACGCTTTGATCACTTCAAGTGCGTTTGAACTTGGGTTTGTACCTTGCAATGCAAACCACTTATCCATAACAAGACCATCGTGTTTCCACTTGTCACTGTAATCCACCATCAAGGTTTCACGACATGGTAGTTGTGCACTGTTTGCCGCGCCCATTGCTGCCATCGTATCTGTCATGTTATTCGCTTGTTGATACATCGCAACAACCAAGTCATTACCCTGCCCAGTATGAGCTAAGTAACTTAAGCAAACTTTACGTAGAGTACGCTTACCAATCGAATCGTGATCGATCGTGTATTCTGTTAGTGCGTGGCTGTGATAAACCGCCGCTAACTCGTCTTCAAGTTCTGCAGCTAATGTAACTTTCATCGAGTTAAGAACCGATGCGACCGCATCAATATCAACGCGCTCGTACCAACCCGATACTTCATTGTGGCTTGGTAGAGAAAGCATTTCTGCAATAAACGCAGGCTCTAGTGAATCACTCAGCAGTACGCCACGGAATGCATCAACAACAGAATCAGAAAGCTCAAACGCTTGACCCTGTTGAACCTTCTCAACGTTACTGCAGATGTACTTCGCTAATAGCATTTGACCCGCATCCCAACGAGAGAACTCATTGCGTGCATTTACCATTAGGAAGATCAGTTCTTCATCTGAGTAGTCATATTCCAATTTCACTGGCGCAGAAAATTCACGAAGTAATGATGGGATCGGTTGCTCAGAAACGTTTTCAAACACGAACGTTTGCTCTGCTTCTTTCACATCTAATACATTATGAACTGGCTTACCGTTACATTGTAACTCAACAACTTCACCCGCAGCTGTGTACAGCTCGATATCAAGAGGAATATGCAGAGCCTGCTTTTCCGTTTGCTCATGAGTTGGCGCTGTTACTTGGCGAGTTGTTAACGTGTACTGTTTCTTCTCTGCGTCGTACTTACTTTCAACAGACAGCGTCGGCGTACCAGACTGGCTGTACCATAAGCGGAACTGAGATAAGTCAACGCCCGACGCATCTTCCATTGCCGCGACGAAGTCTTCACATGTTGCAGCCGTACCATCGTGACGTTCGAAGTACAGCTTCATGCCTTTTTGGAAACCATCTTCGCCCAACAATGTGTGGATCATACGGATCACTTCACTGCCCTTTTCGTACACGGTCAAAGTATAGAAGTTATTCATTTCTATCACTTTTTCTGGACGAATTGGGTGAGACATCGGACTTGCGTCTTCAGCGAATTGTGGCCCGCGAATAATACGAACATTGTTGATTCGGTTTACTGCGCGAGAGCCAAGATCAGATGAGAACTCTTGATCGCGGAATACGGTTAAGCCTTCTTTCAAGCTCAGCTGGAACCAATCGCGACAAGTCACTCGGTTACCTGTCCAGTTGTGGAAATATTCATGGCCGATTACTGCTTCAATACCTAGGTAATCTGTATCCGTTGCAGTTTGGTCGTTTGCTAGAACGAACTTCGAATTGAATACGTTCAAGCCTTTGTTTTCCATCGCACCCATGTTGAAGAAATCAACGGCTACGATCATGTAGATGTCTAAGTCGTATTCAAGATTGAAACGTTCTTCGTCCCACTTCATTGAGTTAATCAAAGAAACCATCGCGTGGCTCGCACGGTCTAGATTGCCTTTATCAACAAAGATTTCTAGGTCAACTTTACGACCCGATTGTGTAGTGTATGCGTCACGAAGTACATCAAAGTCACCCGCTACTAAAGCAAACAAGTACGCTGGTTTTGGATGTGGGTCTTGCCACTTCACCCAATGACGACCGTTTTCAGCTTCACCTTCATCTACACGGTTACCATTACTTAATAAGAATGGGTTCTCTGCTTTGTCTGCAATTACCGTTGTAGTGAATTTCGCCAACACATCTGGGCGATCCATGTAGTAAGTGATACGGCGGAAACCTTCAGCTTCACATTGAGTACAGAACGCGCCACCCGACTTGTACAAGCCTTCAAGTGCACTGTTCCCTTCAGGGTTAACTTCGGTAACGATGGTTAGAGTAAATTCTTTTGGAAGGTCATTCAGCGTAAGTTGAGTTTCAGACTGTTCATATTGAGTCCACTCTTTACCTTCTACCAAAACAGAAACCAACTTCAAGCCTTCACCATCAAGTACTAATGTCGTGCTGTCTTTCTCCTGCTTAACACTAGAAACAGCCGTAACAATGGATGCTGAGTCGTACAAATCGAAAGTAAGATCGATTTCAGAAATCGTGTGAGATGGTGATTGATAATCTTTACGATACTTGGCTTGAGGTGTATGTGCCATGACGGGTTCCTTTTGATCGTTATACGTAATTATTTTTTAACTGTATATATCTAAAGGTTGAGCGCCAATAAAACAAGGGGAATATTAAAAAAAGGAGGCATTGTAAGAAAATGCCTCCATGTTTTGCTATTTTATCAATCAAATCAGACAGGAACGCCTAAGAAATGAACTGTGCACAATATTATCAACGAGTACGCCGTTACTGCTAAAACTCACGATTATCGAATACGATTGAGTACCGCAAACATATCTCCCTCTTCACCTTGCAGCGTTAACACATCGCTGTTCAGTGTATATCGAGTGCCGTGTTCACCGTTCTCATAAAGTAATACTAGTTGATCGCCTTCTGTGTAATACACCCCGCGACGAATGACTTCACCACCTTCTTCATCTGATACTCGGAACATGAATATAAAGTCCGGCTGAAGGACTAAATCCATTTTTTGAATGTTACTCGCACGTAGATCGCTTCCAGACAGTTGGGCACTGGACCAGATTCCCGCCAATGCATTTGGCAAGGCCTTGGTGAACATAACACCGTTAAGATTCAGCATGTTGTGATTACTGCTGTACGCGTAAACCTGAGGTTCTGAGGTATTCAAACCCAAAATAATCGTGTCTTCATTGGCGTTATACAAACCTTCCCAATGATCGACACTGTAGTCTTTCTTTTGGATATCGATAGTGAATGAGTAGTTTGAATCAAGAGTGAGCTTGATCGCTCTAAAGTTTTCAGTGCCTTGCTCAGGATCAGGATTCATCAAATACCAATCACCAAGCAGCAAAGGAAGGTCAAAATGAGATAGATTACTATCACTTTTTGATTGTTGGTTACTCGAAGCGACCTCGCTCCCAAAAGCCACAAAACTTAAACAAGATAAAAATAGTAGAATCCATTTCATAAGCGTCCCCTCGTTTTCTTTAAGCTTAGGCACGTAATGAATAGAAAGCGAAAAAATATGATCTAAGTCACTAAATTTTAAGTGCGAAGTAACTTAAATGTCATTATCACTCGAAAAATAATACTTAAGTTTAGTTATTTTTACAGTGTACTTCACAGCCGAAAATCAAATAACAGTGGTTCTGCAGCAAGTTAAAAAGCGAGGAAGCATGCCGTTAACATGACATTATTCGAGGCAAGAACACAGGTACAAAAAAAGCGAGCCTAAGCTCGCTTTTCAAATAGTACGTCTTTAAACAATCACCTTATAACAGGTATTTTGTTTATTTCTTGATCATATCCAGCATGATAGCAACTGATTCATCAAGATAAGCATCCGGGGCTTCGTAGTCTTTTGGAATATCATCCAACGTTTTAAATGCCTCTAACTTAGCGGCTTTTTGACGTTGGTTAATACGCTCTAGACGAAGCGCATCCGCATCATCACTCTCTTGTTGACGAACCTTTTCATTAAGAGAAAGGTCATTGTCGTCTTTATCTGCCTTATATTTTTCAATATCTTGCGCGATAAAGCCAAATTCCATGTCTGTTGCGATACGAGCTTCGTGTTTAGCCGTCAACGCTGCGATCTGCTCATCGTTACGCTGTAACACTGAGTACTTCGCTTTGTCGATGCTGTCCCAAGGAAGAGCGTTGTCTTCAACACTTTCACCAGTATCTGCAGGATCAATTGGCGTTGGGTAAGCAATATCAGGTACTACACCCTTGTTTTGCGTACTACCACCATTGATTCGGTAGAATTTTTGGATTGTGTACTGAACGTAGCCTAACTCTTTATCGAACAAATCATAAATATGATTCAAAGAGCGATGCTGTTGCACCGTACCTTTACCGAAAGAGTTTTCACCCAAGATAATTGCACGGCCATAATCTTGCATCGCTGCTGCAAAGATTTCAGACGCTGAAGCACTGTAGCGATTCACCAATACCGTTAACGGGCCTTGGTAACTGATTTGACCATCAGTATCGCTGTTCACTTTGACACGACCGTAGCTATCACGAACCTGAACAACAGGTCCTTCTTTGATAAACAAACCAGAGAGTTCAGTTGCTTCAGTCAGTGCACCACCACCGTTGTTTCGGAGGTCAACAATAATACCTTCAACACCTTGCTCTTTAAGCTCGGTGATCAGTTTATCGGTATCTTTAGAAAGGCCAACGTAGAAACTTGGTACTTCTAATACACCAATTTTCTTGCCGTCTTTCTCGATCACTTCTGATTTAACAGCGCGGTCTTCTAAACGAATCTTATCGCGAACAATTGTGACAACGTGACTTTTTGCATCTTTACCATCTGGCAAGATCTGTAGCTTAACTTTGGTCCCTTTAGGGCCTTTAATAAGTTGTACTACATCGTCTAAACGCCACCCGATAACATCAACAATTTCTTCGCCATCTTGACCAACACCAACAATGCGGTCTCCATCACTCAATTGTTTGCTGTTTGACGCAGGGCCACCAGCAACTAAAGAGCGAATAACGGTGTAGTCGTCTGTCATCTGAAGCACAGCACCAATACCTTCTAGAGATAGGTTCATCTCAGATTGGAATTGTTCTGCATTTCTTGGAGAAAGGTAACTTGTGTGAGGATCAACTTCACGCGCAAATGCGTTCATGTAGATCTGGAAAGCATCTTCATTATGCGATTGCGTAATACGCTTCATCGCATTGTTGTAACGCTTTTCCAAAACTTCTTGAATCTCTGGCCACTCTTTACCAGTAAGTTTTAGATTCAACGCATCATATTTAACGCGTTTTCTCCAAAGCTCATTCACTTCAGCGATATCTTTTGGCCACTCAGCTTCACTACGATTGAGCTCAATACTTTCATCGGTATCAAACTTAATCTCTGTATCTAGCAAAGACAATGCATATTGAAAACGTTCAAAACGCTTCTGCATAGACAGATTATAAACATCGAATGCAATCTGGTTATTGCCCGATTTCAGCTGATCATCAATTTGTTTAGATGACGCAGAGAAAGAGTCAATATCAGCTTGAGTGAAGATATTACGATTATAATCCAGCATCTCTAAGTAACGATTAAAGATAGCTTGAGAGAAATCATCGTTGAGATTGAAGTGTTTATAGTGAGAACGAGTAAATCGAGAAGTAACACGTTTACTAGCAGTTTCGTGTTGGACCTCAGGAGCGAGTAGAGGTAAATCGTCCTGATCTAATTTGGCTTCAAGAGCCTGAGCTGAAGCTGCTAGCCAAAAGCTAGCAGCAATCAGTGTCAATTTTGAACGGCATTTCATGCGTAGGAGTATCTCCTTTAAGCGCGCAAGTGCTCCGCTTTAACAACCATTTGTAGGCCGTTTGCTAACTGAACACGCACATCTTCCTTATTGATTTCAACAATGGTCGCAGCCATGTTTCCTTTACCCATGTTCACATTTACTTCTTTGCCAGCGATGAATTCGTCAGCGTTCAAAGCGCGTGTTTCTACAGGCTTTTCTACTTTTGGTGCTTTAGGCGCTTGACGACGAGGCTGTTGAGCTTTCTTCGCCTTAGGTTTCGCTTTGCCTTCTTCACGAGCTTTTTGTGCTTGTTCTTTACGACGAGCCTGAACTTTCGCTTTGCTTTCAGCAAGTGTAGCTTTAGCGTGTTCAACGTGCTCTTCTTCTAGTGTGCCACACGCGTTGCCGTCTAGGTCAACACGTTCTGCGCCAGCTTTTACGCCGTGCAGGTAACGCCATGATGATGTGTACTGTCTTAACGCTGCACGAAGCTGAGTCTTACTTACTTTTTCGTCTTCATTTAGACGTTCAGCAAGATCTTGAAAAATACCAATTTTAAGTGGCTTCGCTTCACCTTCTAGAGTAAAGCATTTAGGGAAACATTCAGCAATATATGCGATAACTTCTTTGCTGTTTTTTAACTTTTCAGTGTTTTCCATGTGGGTTCCTGGTTTTTGCGGTTTTCCGCGAGCATTAAGAAAATATTTTTACGTATTATAGAGAGATGCTTGGGAAAAACCACAGTAAGAGAATAATTTATGCCTTGTTCGCGTGCGAATTAAGCAGCTTTTCCACTTCTGCCATGAAAAATGTTAATCCGTCCTCGTCAATTTGAGAAAAACGACCAACATTTGGGCTATCAATATCAAGAACGCCCGCGATTTTTCCGCCAATCGAGAACGGAATAACGATTTCTGAGTTACTTGCAGCGTCACAAGCGATGTGACCTTCGAACTCATGAACATCATGAATGCGCTGAACTGTATTCGACGCAACCGCAGTTCCACACACTCCACGCCCTACCGGAATTCGCACACAAGCAGGTTGACCTTGGAAAGGACCCAGTACAAGTTCGTCTTTTTCCTTAGCTTGATCCTGCTTCATTAAATAGAAACCCGCCCAATTCAAGTCATCCAATTCCATGAATAATAATGAACTGATATTAGCAAGATTAGCAGTTAGATCGGTTTCTGATTCAATTAATGCAACGGCTTGTTTGGTTAAGCGTTGGTAATGTTCTATTTTCATATTAACTTCCAATTAAATTGAGACTTCCATTATCAAGAGAACGCAGTAGAATGCGGCCATCAAACTAAATAGGACTTATTCTCATTACAATGAACAATTCAGAAGACACTATTAGCCGTTCTTGGTTAATAACTCAAGTAAAAAAACACAAGTCCAAATTACTGTTTGCTAACATTATTGCCATATTTGCAACTCTCATTAGTGTCCCTATCCCGTTGCTCATGCCATTAATGGTTGATGAAGTATTACTCGATAAGCCCGCTTCAGGCTTAGAGATGATGAACCACCTACTTCCATCTTCATTACAAACACCGACTGGCTATATAGCACTAACTTTGTTGTTAGTGATTATCATGCGCTCCGTTAGCCAAGCGTTGAACATTCTGCAAGGGCGTCAGTTTACGCTTGTGTCCAAAACAATTACCTATCAAATGCGCAGCAAGATGATAGATAAGCTTGGTCGCATCAGTATTAGACAATACGAAACCAAAGGCAGCGGCGGTATCAACGCCCACCTAATAACAGACATAGAGACAATAGATAAGTTCATTGGCTCGACTCTTTCTAAATTTATCATCAGCTTCCTGACCGTGTTCGGTACAGCGATCGTGCTGTTGTGGCTAGAGTGGCGTTTAGGGTTGTTCATTTTACTGGTCAATCCTGTTGTGATTTATTTCTCCCGTAAACTAGGCAGCAGGGTCAAACACCTTAAGAAATACGAAAACCAATCTTTTGAGCGCTTTCAAAACCGTTTGGTGGAAACCTTAGATGGCATTTACCAACTGCGCGCGGCGAATAAAGAGCGTATCTTTCTCGATGAGCTTAAGGTTCAAGCAAACCAAGTAAGAATCGATGCCGACAAATACGCTTGGCAATCTGAAGCTGCTGGCCGTGTTTCGTTTCTACTCTTCTTATTAGGTTTCGAGCTTTTCCGTGCCGTCGCGATGCTAATGGTGTTATTCAGTGACTTAACCATTGGTCAGATTTTCGCGGTATTTGGCTACTTGTGGTTCATGTTAGGCCCAGTTCAAGAGCTACTAGGGATTCAATTCTCTTGGTATAGCGCGAAAGCGGCACTGCAACGCATCAACGATCTTCTTCAGTTAGAAGAAGAGAAGCGCCCTATCAGTAAAGTGAACCCATTTACTGAAGATCAAGAAGTGACAGTCGACATCGAAGACGTTACATTCTCTTACACATTAGAAAACACTGTTTTAAATAGGCTATCGCTGCACATCCCTGCAGGTAAAAAAGTCGCTTTGGTCGGTGCGAGTGGAGGGGGTAAATCTACGTTAATCCAGTTGCTGATTGGGGTTTACCAAGCAGACTCAGGTTGCATTCGCTATAACGGTGAAACAACCGACGACATCAGTTTTGATGTAATACGCAATCAAATTGCCGTTGTTTTACAACAACCTATACTCTTTAACGATACATTAAGGCATAATCTGACCCTTGGTGCTGAATACGACGAAATGTCGTTGTGGCGTGCGCTTGAAGTCGCTCAAATGCAAGATGTCATCAAGCAACTGAGCAATGGCTTAGATACACAAATTGGTAGGAATGGCGTTCGACTGTCTGGTGGTCAACGACAACGCTTAGCAATAGCTCGTATGGTGCTGAGCAATCCTAAGTTTGTTATTCTTGATGAAGCGACATCTGCACTCGATACAGCAACAGAGTCAGCACTGCATAAAGCGTTGAGCGAGTTTTTGAAAGATCGCACAACTTTGATAGTGGCTCATCGATTATCAGCGGTGAAACAAGCCGATCTAATCTATGTTTTAGAAGATGGACAAGTCACACAGACGGGAACACATGGTGAATTGGTTGAACAACAAGGACTCTATCAAACACTCTACGGCAGTGTGCAATCGCACGCCTGATGTTTGTGGCTCTGAGTCTTTAAGTCGGGTTGCTAACCTAACTTACGTTTCAACTTGGGAGGTCGCGTGACCTCCCCATCCGTAACCAACCCTTTATCAACAAAACACCAATGCGACAGCAGCTCAGTGCGTCTTTGCCAGGGCTGCGAACTTCCCGTAGATAAAATGGACATCCCTTTAGGGAAATCAGCTTACTGCCCAAGATGCGGAACTCAGCTTTATAGAGGCGGTACCCCTAGCCTCTCTGGAAACCTAGCAATCGCAATTACCTGCTTATTGCTGTTTATCCCATCGCACTTTTTTGAATTCATCAGTATTCGCCTGATTGGCGTCATGATACCCGCGACGTTACCATCGGGTGTTTTTACCTTAATGGGCGAAGGCTTTCCTCTACTTGGTTTGCTGATCCTGTTCTGCAGTTCGATCGCTCCGTTGCTCGTGTGCACCTCGGTACTCATCACTCATGCATCACTGCGTCTTAAGATCTTCACACCCTTTCGTTATGCATTAGCCATTATTCAGACTCTCAAACATTGGATGATGTTGGATGTGTTTCTGGTAAGTTTGGCGGTCTCATGTTTCAAACTGCAAGATTACTCTGACATTTTCGTCGGCCCTGGTTTGATTGGCCTGATTCTTCTGCAGCTTTTCAGCGTATTACTAGTAAGCCGTATCAGTGTACGTCGCTACTGGGAAGCTTGGGCAAAAGAATCCGACTACTCTTTTGCTGAGAGTAAGAACGTACACTGTCACAACTGTCACCTATCTCAGCCTGACGGTCATACTTGTGTGCGTTGTCACCATGACTTATACCACCGCAAGCCCTACTCTATACAGAAAACTTGGGCTCTGCTATTTGCCGCATCCGTGGCTATCGTGCCAGCCAATGTCATTCCTATTTCTATTCTTATTACCAACGGTCAAAGGCTAGAAGACACCATCATTTCTGGTGTCGCGTCGCTGATAAATAGCGACATGTATGGCATCGCAGCGATCATTTTCATTGCCAGTATCGTCGTGCCCGTCGCGAAAATACTGGGCCTCGCGTACATCTTAATCTGTATCAAGATGAAGCGCGCCGTTTACCACAGGCAACGTATGACCATCTATTTCATCGTAAAATGGGTGGGAAAATGGTCGGTAATGGATCTGTTCGTTATTTCGATCATGATGACCTTGGTCGACCGCGGGCAAATTTTAAACTTTACACCAGGTTATGGTGCAGTCGCTTTTGGCGTCGTAGTTGTTCTCACGATGCTAGCAGCGGAAAGCTTAGATCCTAGGCTAATTTGGGATAACTACACCTCTAAAGATGAGTCAGTGAATGAACAACGATAACCAATCACAAACGTCATATTCACCAGAAGTAAGGAAAAACAAAGGCATCTCCCCTTTGTGGATTCTGCCGATATTAACCGTCGCCTTAGCCGGTTGGTTGGTCATGAAATCGATACACGATGCTGGGCAACGTGTGCAAATATACTTCTCAGATGCCGCAGGTTTAGTCGCAGGTCGAACAACGATTCGTTACCAAGGCTTAGAGGTGGGTATGGTGCGTGACATCACTTTATCCAAAGATCTATCGAGCATCTATGTCGATGCTGACATCTACCCAGAAGCGAAGAAGCTACTCTCAAAAGGCACACGGTTTTGGCTAGTAAAACCAACCGCTAGTTTGTCGGGTATCTCAGGATTGGACGCGCTTGTTTCAGGTAACTATATTGCTATCCACCCGAGCGAAACCAAACAAGACCCAGAAACCGTTTTCCAAGCGTTAGAATCCTCCCCTTCTGACTTACTGGCTTCTGAAGGTTTGAACATTTCACTGACGACCAAAGATCTGGGCGGCGTGTCTGTTGGCTCTCAAATCGTTTACCGTAAAATCCCAATTGGTGAGGTTTACAACTACCAGTTAAACGACAACGCGAAATCCGTTACGATTCAAGCGTCGATTAAAGATGAATATAGCCATATCATTACCGACCAAAGCCGTTTTTGGAATGTCAGTGGCTTAGGTGCCAGTATTGGCTTTTCTGGTGTTGATGTTCGCTTAGAGAGCCTAAGTGCATTGCTTGGCGGTTCAATTGCGGTCGACTCTCCAGGAGAAGGCCAACCGGTTGAGATGAATACTAAGTTCAAACTCTACCCAGATCTGAAAACAGCGGGTCGAGGTATCTCTATCAAGATTGCCGTTCCCGATGATAATAAAATCAGTGCAACAGGTGCTCCGATCATGTATCGCGGCATTGAAATCGGTCAAATCACTGATTTATCGCTAAGTGAAGGGCGTGAAAACGTCGTTGCATCTGCCGCTATCCAACCGGCATTCAGTGACTTTTTAAACAGCGGCAGTAAATTCGTTCTAGAAGAGGCTGAACTGTCGCTTACTGGCATGAAAAACATTGCCAATTTAGTGACAGGTAACTTTTTAACCTTGGTACCGGGTGAAGGTGAAAAGGCGCGTCGATTTACTGCAATCCGCAAAAATGAATTCAGTCAGGAACAAGAGAAATCCGTTGCGATTCGCTTAACGTCGAACAATTCGTTCGGGTTAGATGTCGGTACACAACTTCTCTACAAAGGTATTGCTGTTGGCTCTATCATCCAAGTGGGCTTAGTCGATGGTGTTGGCACTGGCTCTGATAAGCACGAAGTGTTCATGGATGCGCTTATCGACAACGAGTACGCGCACCTTATCAAAAGTCACAACCGTTTCTTCGTGACAGGCAGTGCGACCGCGGAGCTTACCGAATCAGGTTTGAGTGTTACTGTTCCACCAGCAAAACAGCTTCTGACTGGCTCGATTAGCTTTGTAAGTGAAGGTAAATCTGAAGCTCGAACGGACTACCAACTTTTCCAAAGTAAATCGTTAGCAGAAATCGCTAAGTTTAATCAGTCCGGCTCAAAGACGCTTTCGTTGTTTGCCAGTGAGTTACCTTCAATTTCTAAAGGCAGCCCACTACTCTATCGCAACCTACAAGTGGGTAGTATTTCTGATTTTCAGCTTGCAGACGGTGGTGTAAGAATCAAAGTCACGATCGAAAATCGTTATACGCACTTGCTCAATAAGCATACCGTTTTCTGGAACCGTTCAGGCGTTGAGGTTGATGCGTCACTATCGGGTATCAGTATTAAAGCGGCGCCAGTTAAAACTCTTATCCAAGGCGGTATTGCTTTTGACTCTCTGCCGGGAATCGACAACAAACTTGGTGATGTGTGGAAGCTTTATAAAGATTCGAAATCCGCTCGAAAATTTGGCCGCGCGATTACTATCACCTCTTCTGGCGATCAAGAAGTCAGCAAGGGTATGGCGATCAAATATCAAGGTGTCACTGTTGGTGAGGTTACTTTGGTGATTCCGAACTTCAACAAGGGCGGCATTGAAATTACTGCGCGTATTTTACCTGAGTACGTCGACAAGATTGCCGTGACGAACAGTCACTTCTGGTTGGCAGAACCTGAGATTGGCCTTAATGGCATCAAAAACGTCTCTGCGCTGCTCTCTAAACACATCAACGTAGACCCGGGCAAAGGTGAAAGAAACACGAAATTTGAGCTTAGCAAAGGACCTGTGCAGCCTGAAGGCAAGATATTCCAACTGCAAAGCGAAACGCGCGGCTCAGTATCTGAAGGTACACCTATCCTATTCCGTGAACTAGAAATTGGCAGTGTTATAGATGTTCAGCTGGGCGAGTTTGCTGATCGCATCATATCTACGATTCAAATAGAACCTGACTACGCGTATCTAATCCGCGCAAACACCGTGTTCTGGAACGTGTCGGGCGTCGATGTCTCTATCGGCCTGTCAGGCGCAAACATCAAAGCCGGAACGGTAGACAGCTTGTTAAGAGGTGGTATTACATTCTCAACGCCACCGACAAATGAACTTCAACCAGTAGCAAGCGAAGATCAGTCTTTCTACCTCTATCCTCAAGCCGAAGATGAGTGGAAATCATGGAGAACCGCAATTCCTCGTCCATAGAGTGAACTCTCTGACGTTTCTGGAAGATTAATTCTTCATCAAAATGCAGCCATTAGGCTGCATTTTTGTTGTTTGCTGCAAATATGGTTTAGGACGGCCTCATTTTGCTTTAAACTCCCCGCATTAATGCAATAAATCGAGATACTCTTTTGCACGCTAACGTATATATTCCTGAAGAATTCCTAACGCACATCGAAGCAATCATGCCTAGTCATCTAGATATGGCTTCTTTTGTTGCGTCATGCCAAAAACCACTTCGTAAAAGTATTCGAATCAACACATTGAAAATCAGTGTTGAAGACTTCCTAGTACGAGCAAAAGAGAAAGGCTGGGAACTGGAACCTGTACCTTGGTGTGAAACGGGCTTTTGGATTACAGCGGACGAAAGTGAAGCGCCACTAGGTAATACGGCAGAACACATGTCTGGTCTTTTCTACATCCAAGAAGCCAGCTCGATGATGCCACCCTCGGCACTTTTCCAAGGCGAAGCTGATTACCAAGCGGTGCTAGACACTGCGGCTGCACCCGGCTCTAAAACAACGCAAATCGCTGCGCTAATGAATAATCGCGGTGTATTGGTTGCCAATGAGTATGCAGCAAGCCGTGTGAAAGTCCTTCACGCCAACATCGAACGTTGTGGCGTTCGTAATGCCGCTCTAAGTAACTTTGACGGTCGAGTTTTTGGTGGTTGGTTACCAGAACAGTTTGATGCTGTGTTGCTAGACGCACCCTGCTCTGGCGAAGGCACCATTCGTAAAGATGCCGATGCGATGAAGAACTGGACGTATCAATCAGTGGTCGACATTGCCGACACGCAAAAAGATCTGATTGAAAGTGCATTCCATGCTCTTAAACCTAATGGTGTTTTGGTTTACTCAACGTGTACGCTTAGCACCGAAGAGAACCAACAAGTGTGTCATCACCTAAAAGAAACCTTTGGTGATGCGGTTGAATTCGAATCTCTGGAATCACTATTCGACAACGCAAAAGCAACCACGACAGAAGAAGGCTTTCTTCACATCTTCCCACAGGTCTATGACTCTGAAGGTTTCTTTGTTGCACGTATCCGTAAACTAGCGTCTGTTACTCCACCAGAAGTTAAAAAACGTATGGGTAAATTCCCATTTGAAAAAGCATCAAAGAAAACTCAGCAAGAAGTCGCTGAACAACTAATGAGTACTCTCGATATCGAATTGCCAAGCGATACTCAGGTTTGGATTCGCGACAAAGACGTTTGGCTATTCCCAGAAGCGCTAGAGCCGATGATCGGTGAGTTCCGTTTTTCTCGCATGGGAATCAAGATCGCTGAAACCCATAAAAAAGGTTACCGCTGGCAGCACCAAGTAGCGACAACGCTCGCAACAGGTAATGAAGCTAATGTTGTAGAGCTTAGTATTGAAGATGCTCGTGAATGGTTCATGGGCCGCGATGTTCGCCCTGAAAACTTGTCAGGAAAAGGTGAAGTACTAGTGAAGTACAATGGTGCAATCATCGGCCTTGGTAAGTGGGTTGGCAACCGAGTGAAGAACGGTTTACCACGCGAACTCGTGCGCGATAAGAACCTTTTCTAAAAGCGTTCGCACTGAGTACACCTTAATAAACAAAAAGCCCAAACAACGTTAATTGTTTGGGCTTTTTCTATTCTATCGGCCATATAAGTCAGTGTGCGAGCGCTTGTAAATCAACAGCTAATTATATAAATATCAATTCAAGTCACTATTTCCAAAAAGAAAAATCGCACTTTAGAGAATCTAAACTAGACTTCAATCTAACAGTCAAAAGATTAAAACGATTAGCGTAGGCTCTTCGGAGCCCTTTCCCCTAAGCCCAAACAGGAAGGTTTGGGCTTTTTTTTGACCGAAAGGACCGCTTACTTAACTAAGCTGATACCTTCTTTGTCGATAGTGATCTTGCCAGATTTGTATAGACCACCAATTGTCTTCTTGAACGTACCTTTGCTGGTTCTGAATGCAGAGAAAATAACTTCAGGAGAAGACTTATCATTCAAAGGCAGGTAACCGCCTTTCTTCTCAAGCAGGTCAAGAACCTTAGTGCTTAGGTCATCCATCTTAGCCACACCAACCTTCTGAAGAGACAAATCAATCTTACCGTCTTCTTCACGAACGTTTTTAATGTAGCCTTTTAGTGTTTTACCAATGAACAGCTTACCGATGATGTCAGATGGGAAAATCATACCCCAGTGTTCACCGTTCACGATCGCTTTGTAACCTAACTGGCTGCGCTCAGCGATAATGAGATCGACTTGCTCATTTTGCTTATAAGTCGCAGGCGTGTTGTCTAACCATTTGTTGAACTTCGTTGTACCAACGATACGGCTCGATGCTTTATCGATATACACATATACTAAGATTGACTGACCTTCGTTTAAACGGCCACGCTGCTCGCTGAAAGGAACAAGAAGGTCTTTACCTTTCACGCCCCAGCTCATGAATGCACCAGTGCTGTTAACACCTTCAACCGTCATCAAACCAAACTGGCCTACTTGAGCTATTGGTTTTTCAGTCGTTGCAGCGATCTGGTTGTCAGAATCTATGTATAAGAAAACATCTAGCTTTTGACCAATTTCAACACCTTCAGGAGTAAATCGTTTCGGCAGCAACACGGTTCCATAGTCGCTCGCGTCAAGGAATACACCGAAGTCTGCTTGTTTTACTACTTCTAAGTTGTTTATTTGACCAATATTAATCATCAAGGTTGTCTCTACTTTAAATTTGGCGGAGATTATACGTGATCTCTGATATGCTTTCGCTAGTTTCATTCATATTTTTACATTCTAGGAGACATCGTTGATCACCGTTGATAAACAAGATGCGATAACACTTAAAATTAACCATGCCATGGCTAAGACCAAAAAGCTCGACATGGACGTTTATCTATTCATTCCCGGTGAACTTGGACTGACTCCTGAAGTGCTTTCTGAAAGTGCCTTTTTCTACAGCTCAATCACTCAAAAACGTGCCTACTATAGTGACAAAACACTTTTACCTTTGGTACACAGTCGCTTGGCAAAACGTGGACGCTTATCTACAACACAGTATCGTGTCAGTTTGAGTCTGTTTGCCTACCAATATGTTATCGCGTTAGATAAAGCAGTCAGCAGCTTAAATAAAACTGATAGTGACGACGTAACGGCTGATGAAGTAGATGAGGTCATTGAATTGGCTTTAGATATCTTGAAGAAGCTACGCCGAAGCATCCCTTACGAAGAAAATCTCAAGCGCTACTACGCTAATATCGATAACTACCTATCTTGGTATACCGAGCAAAAGTTCCTATCGCTAGTTTCACACATGCCACGAGGTAGTGAGTATTCAACGATTAAAGAACGACTCTTAACGCTTTGTGATAAAGAGACCGCGCACCGTAAACTGAACCGCTACAACTCAGCAAGAGTTCGAGAGGACGTTACCCGCTTGAGTAACAAGATGCGTTTGCTGCGTCGTTTGATTGAACACCCTATCGTGCTTAAAGAAAAGACAACGTCGATGGGTAAGAACGTTAAGCGTGCCGTGAAAGGCATCGCGACCGGTTTGGTGATGGTTGTCGTGACCACTACTGTGATCTTGGCTCGTGACTTTCTTGGTGAGATTACCGCCTCTTTCATCGTGGCAATGTCTTTCATTTACGCACTGCGTGAGATCTTTAAAGATGACTTGAGAGACATCCTTTGGCGCTGGCTGCGTAAAGGCAAGCCAAAATGGAAGCGTCGTTACTATGATCCAACGACCAACAAGTCAGTAGGCCATAAACTGGAATGGTTGGACTACGCAAATTTTTCTAAGCTTGCAGATCGCATTCAGTCGATCCGTAAAAAGCGTGTGGTACAACGTGAAGAGCAAATCTTGCATTACCGCTCTCATACTGAGATGTCGACATCGACCTTTATGAGTGGTTATGAGGAGACTCGTGAAACGTTATCGATCAGCCTAAGAGCGCTGACACGGTTGATGGATAAAGGCTCAAACAAGATCTACCGCTTGAATGAAGGACAAGTGAGCCGCGAATCAGTAGAAAAGCGTCATCTTCTCAACCTGATCATTAAAGAGAACAACCATGATAATGAACCAACCTACTACCGTTGGAAGATCGTTATGAACCGTTCAAAAATAGTTGATATTGAGCAGATCACTCAAGAGTCATAGAGCCGTTATAAAGTTCTCTATAACGGTATGTGGAAACCATTCACATACCGTTGTTTTATCTCTTCAACGTTACCCATGACTTCTAAACCAAAATCTATTATTTAATCGCTATTTTCTTGAAGGGACTTTCTTAATTGAAAGCGTAAGCGTGAACTCCGCCATCGGCTCGTCACCATGTAAAGATGGGCAAGTCGCGATAATGGTTACGGGTTGATTGACCCGTTCTCCGGTCGACATGGTTTCTGCCAGCATAGTGTTGATCAGCTCACCGTCGTTACAAGTGAAATGCACATCACCTTCAGGGCGCTTCAAAAAGTTACCCGTCACCTCTTTAAAAGCCAACGAGATCTTTTCACCTTGCTGCTGAGATTTGCTCATCGCAAGAAACCCACCCGCGACATCCGCACCTACAGCCAAAACGCCAAAGTACATACTGTTAAGGTGATTCTTAGTACGCCTTCTAAGCGGGATTTTCACTTCAACATGTTGGTTGTCCAACGCGAGTAGTTTTGGTCGGCACAACCAGATAAGTGGGACTTTGAAAAAGCCAAACATGCTTAAGTAGAAATTTGCTTTTTGTAGAGGGGTCAACATTCGGATTACCTAGTCAAATCAGTCATCAGACCAGTTAATCGATTAGCGATAGAGATGTCAAAAAAATGTTACAAAAAAGAGATATCATCGCATAATGATATCTCTTTCATTCTCAAAGCTTTAGCGCTTCAAATAAACGGATAGAGCCAGTTGACTTACTAAGACAACAAACCGATTTATGCAGTCACGACCGTTTCTACGCCTTCAAGATCAGCTATGTAACCTTGTAGACGTGGGTAATCCACTAAGCCTTGAGTTACTAGCAGCACTGGCTTCTTCGCGTTCAGGGTTGCTTTAACAATCATATCCAACAAAGTAATGACCGCCTCATTTTGTGGATCAAAAGCGTGTTGCTGAGCTTTATTGTGTTTGTCTACGCCTAAAGTGAAAGACGCTAAGCTATCAACGTTTACCACTACACCATCGAAGTAATGCAGTAAACGTTCGCTCAGTAGCACTGCAGACGGCACATCGCACGAGAACAGTACTTTCAAACCGTTAAGGCCGCGTGGTAGCCCTTGCTCGGCAAGCAGGTCAATAATCTTAGCGGCATCGCTTAACGCACGAACGTAAGGCACAACTACTTCAACGTTGATGCCCTGCTCACGTAATGCCTTAATAACCTGACATTCTAAAGCGAAAGCCTTGCTGTATTCTGGTGTCGCGTAACGAGCAACGCCACGAACACCTAGTGCAGGGTTAATCTCTTCTGCTTCACAGTTCCCGCCAAGCAGCGAACGGAATCCATAGCTGTCTGCACTGCTTAATGCGATACGAACAGAAGTGTGATTTGGCTGAACGGCAGCTTGAATGACCATCACTAAGGTCGAAACAAAATGCTCATCGACTGTTTTATCGCCAAGGATCGCTTCTAAAGACGTTTTTTCAATATCAGTCAAAGTATCTAAGTGACTCTCGATACTTGGGTGGTAGAAGACACGATCCATCACTAATTCTGATAATGAAACGTATAAGTGGTTAGAATTATTATTATCGTTGTAAGAAGGCAGCACATCACCTAAGACGAGTTCTGGGTGCAAAGTGCTTTGATTTTCTTGAGTCATTGCTGCTCCAGCATTTTTATGTTGTGTTCAAACGAAAATACCGATAGCTGCCTGTTAATACAAGTGAAAATCCCTTATTTGACGCTGGCCTGCTGATAAAAATAAGAATATTAGCAATAACTGAGATAACTTTGACTCAATAGAGTTTATTCCTCTGTTCAATTCCGTTATCTTAACCACTCCGCAATAGAATAAAAAAGCTATCACATGCCATTAAAAACTGATGAGTTGAGAACCCAAGCTCTGGGTCCTATGCCAACTCCTGCCGAACTAGGCAATGCACACCCTATTACTGACGACGTTGCTGAGCGCATTAAAAATTCTCGCCGCCAAATCGAAGATATCCTAACTGGTCGTGATAACCGCCTATTAGTTATCGTAGGCCCTTGCTCTGTTCACGATACAGACGCGGCACTTGATTACGCTGAGCGCTTAAGCAAAATTCAAGACCAGTACAAAGATGAACTGTTCGTTGTAATGAGAACCTACTTCGAGAAGCCTCGTACTGTTGTAGGTTGGAAGGGTTTGATTACCGATCCTAACCTTGATGGTTCATACGCACTTGAAACAGGCTTGAACAAGGCTCGTAAGCTTCTGCTCGATATCAACAAGCTTGGCCTAGCTACCGCGACTGAATTCCTTGATATGATCACAGGTCAGTACATTGCGGACCTTATCACTTGGGGCGCGATTGGCGCTCGTACAACTGAATCTCAGATTCACCGTGAAATGGCTTCTGCACTGTCTTGCCCAGTTGGCTTCAAGAACGCGACCAACGGCAACATCAAGATTGCTATCGATGCAATTCGTGCAGCACATGCTTCACACTACTTCTACTCTCCAGATAAGAACGGCCGCATGACGGTTTACCGTACTTCTGGCAACCCATACGGTCACGTTATTCTACGTGGTGGTGATAAAGGCCCTAACTTCGACGCTGAATCTGTAGATACTGCGTGTAAGCAACTGGCTGAATTCGACCTACCTCAACGTTTGGTTGTAGACTTTAGCCACGCTAACTGTCAGAAGCAACACCGTAAACAGTTAGAAGTTGCGCAAGACATTTGTGAGCAAATTAAATCTAACAAGAACCAAATTGCAGGCATTATGGCAGAGAGCTTCATTATTGAAGGCAACCAGCCAATGACAGACATCAACAACCTAGAATATGGCAAGTCGATTACTGACCCATGCCTAAGCTGGGAAGATACTGCAACAATGCTAGACATGCTTGCAACAGCAATTAAAGATAGAAACTTAGCTTAAGGAAACAACACAATGCCATCATTTGACATTATCTCTGAAGTAGAAGCAGTAGAACTGCGTAACGCAGTAGACAACGCAAACCGTGAACTATCGACTCGTTTCGATTTCCGCGGCGTTGACGCAAGCTTTGATTACAAAGATGAATCAGTAAAATTGACTGCTCAAGACGATTTTCAACTGAAGCAAATGCGCGATATCCTTCGCAGCAACCTAACGAAGCGTAATGTTGATCCTAACGCGATGGAAGCGAAAGCGGCAGACCAAACAGGTCGCACTTGGCACCAAACGGTTATCTTTAAGCAAGGCATTGAAACTGATGTCGCTAAGAAGATCGTTAAGCTAATCAAAGACAACAAAGTTAAAGTTCAAGCTTCTATCCAAGGCGACAAAGTTCGTGTTACTGGTAAGAAGCGTGATGACCTACAAGCTGTTATGGCTCTAGTTCGCGGCGGTGAACTTGGTCAACCTTTCCAGTTTGACAACTTCCGCGACTAATTTTTGAGTTTGAGTGACCGCCTATTTGGGTTGCTCATTCATCAGCACAATGTCGTGTTTGAAATAGCAAAAAGCCACTTCTTTTGAAGTGGCTTTTTATTTATCTGGTCCAGCTTTAGTTTTATTCCGAGCCTCTAGCCGATTTCAAACAACCAGAAAGCTCTCATTTCAACTAGAAGCAATTACCTCAACTGAGTACTTGGGCTGCTGACAATTTTAAGTCTTTGCCGACCAACAGATTAAACTCTACGCTTGCTGGTGGAATAAACACACACACTCGTAATTTCTCTGCTCTTGCTTGCTCAAGCTTTGTTGATAGCTCTCCGCTGTTGGCGTAGCTCTCTCTTTCTGCATCTCGGCGGCACAGGTCGATAAATTCAAATGGACAATCGCTCGGTGAAAGTACGAGCTCTGCCTCCTGCATCAAACGTAAAGCCTTCATAGACAGCAGCTCGACATCTTGCTCGAATTCAATCCAAGTGACCTGCCCTTCGCTATCAATGCCTTCGGTTAGCGCTTGCTGGTAGTAAGACTCTAACTGCTCTCTGTCATTCACCTGCTCGATAAAGCTGGATGACAAGAAACGCTCCCAAAATTTACGACGCTCGTCGACGGTTGGGAATGACTCTTTGATTGAATTGCGTTTTGATGCACCGAAGTCTGCTATCAAACCTATGTTTTGTGGCAATACCGTTTCGAGTTTTTCTCTGATATTTCTTACTAAAACAGGTGATGCCCCGCCACTAGAGATGGCAATTTGGATTCTGCCGCGATTTATCATCGAAGGTGTGATGAAGTCGCAGTAAGGAAGATCGTCAACCACATTGACTAAAATGCCCAGTTTTTTCGCATCATTATACACTTGGTGATTCAAGCTTGGGTTGTCTGTTGTGGCCCAAACCTGCAAGTAATTTTTCGATATGATCTGTGACGAGTAAAAGTTTTGAACCCAGTGAAGCTTGTTCTCGTCCACAAGCTGCTTTAAGTAAGGCGCTACCTTGGGAGACACCAAAGTCACATCCGCTCCCGCTCGTAGTAAGCTATCGACTTTACGGCAAGCAACCTCACCCCCACCAACCACTAAGATTGGCTTATTTTCTACATCCAAAAACATTGGGAAATAACGCATGTTCTTCCTTGAGACTACTTCAATAACTATTCAGCCATGCTACCAAATTTGGAGCATATTCATAACTATCGAAGTGTAATAAAAATATTTATTGACCAAATTTCAACATTTCTTAAGTTTAATATTTCATCATTGTTATATGGATTCAGAATATTTATCTAGTCGATTATCAATATAAAAATCTAAATCTCGTTGCACCAACAGTGTGAACCGTTGCACTATTTACATTCACTTAACATTTGGTCATTCTAATTGTGTTCGGATTTGTGATTTCATTCAAAATTCTTTTTAAATTATACATTTGTGAAACTACGGATCCTTTCCTAACCTTATAAACAGTTGTTTAAATCGCACACAGTTTCATTTGCAAAATGCAACTCGTTTAATTTGAACAACAAGGTCATAGAAAACGCAACACATAAGAGAAACTCAAACGAGCACGAGTATCAGGTGTCACCTGGTTAACAAGGAAGGATACAAATGACAAATAAACTAACACTTCTTGCTTCAGTAGTAGCTGCATCAACTGCGATGATGGCAACATCGGCATCAGCGGCAGAAAGCACTCTGGACAAAGTCACATCTCAAGGATTTCTAACTTGTGGTGTAAGTACCGGTCTTCCAGGGTTCTCTAACCCTAACTCAAAAGGTGAATGGGAAGGAATTGATGTTGAGTATTGTCAAGCTCTTGCAGCGGCTGTACTCGGTGACAAGACTAAAGTTAAGTATGTACCTCTAACAGCAAAAGAGCGTTTTACTGCGCTTCAATCTGGCGAAATCGACGTACTATCTCGTAACACAACATGGACATTACATCGTGACACTGCTCTAGGTCTGAACTTCGTAGGCGTTAACTACTACGATGGTCAAGGCTTCATGGTTAAAAAAGAACTTGGCCTAACAAGTGCTCAAGAGCTTGATGGCGCTTCTGTATGTGTTCAATCAGGTACAACAACTGAACTTAACCTAGCCGATTACTTCCGTAACAGTGGCATGTCTTACAAGCCAGTGGTATTCGATACGGCAGCACAAACATCGAAAGGTTTCGACGCAGGTCGTTGTGACGTGCTAACGACTGACCAATCTGGTCTATACGCACTTCGCCTAAACCTAGCTGATCCTAAATCTGCAGAAGTACTTCCTGAAATCATCTCTAAAGAGCCTCTAGGCCCTGTTGTTCGTCAGGATGATGATCAATGGTTTAACGTTGCTAAGTGGACACTTTCAGCAATGATTAACGCGGAAGAATACGGCATCTCTTCTAAAAATGCAGACGAAATGCTTAAGTCAAAAGATCCAAACATCAAACGTATTCTTGGTGTAGACGGTCCTAAAGGTAAAGGCCTTGGCATTCGCGACGACTGGGGTTACCAAGTAATTAAGCAAGTTGGTAACTACGGTGAGAGTTTTGAGCGTACTGTTGGTACAGGTTCTCCACTTCAAATCTCTCGTGGTGTAAATGCATTATGGAATGCGGGCGGCTTTATGTACGCTCCACCAATCCGTTAATAAATTTTCAAGCATCAATTAGGGCGGAGTTTTCCGCCCTATTTATTAAATGGATTTGAGGTTATAGTAGTATGAAACCTAATGAAACTATTTCTCCAGCTCAGGCAAAGCCACAGCCACAGCCCAAAAGTGCCAACTTATTTTACAACCCCACTTTTCGCTCCATCATTTTCCAAATTATCGCCGTCGGGGCGCTTTGTGCTTTCTTTTACACGATTGTAAATAATGCACTCACAAACTTAGATTCCCGTGGTATCACCACTGGTTTTGATTTTCTCTCACAAGAAGCTGGTTTTGGTATCGGCTTAACACTGATTGAATACGACGAGACCTACTCATACGGTCGTACATTCTTTATCGGTCTTCTCAATACCGCTTTGGTTTCAGTACTCGGCATCATGCTAGCGACAGTGCTGGGCTTTAGTATGGGTATCGCTAGACTCTCTTCAAACTGGCTAGTTAGCCGATTTGCAGCTGTCTACATTGAGATATTCCGAAATATCCCTCTGCTATTACAAATCTTTTTCTGGTATTTCGCCGTTCTACAAGCCTTGCCTTCTGCTCGTCAAAGTATGAGTCTAGGTGAAGCAATTTTCTTGAACGTACGCGGGTTGTACTTCCCTGCTCCAGTCTTTGAGCAAGGCAGTAGCATTGTCATCGCATCATTGATTGTCGGTATTATCGCTACATTTATTATCAACATCTGGGCTAAGAACAGACAGAAACTGACCGGCCAACAAACACCGATGTTGCGAATTGCCGCTGCGTTGATTTTAGGCTTACCGTTGATAACTTACTTTGTTATGGGCATGCCTATCTCTGCAGATTACCCTGTGTTGAAAGGGTTTAACTTCAAGGGTGGTGTTACGATAATCCCTGAGCTTGCTGCATTGATGCTCGCTTTAAGTATCTATACAGCAGCGTTCATTGCTGAGATTGTTCGTTCAGGTATTAACGCGGTAAACCATGGGCAAACTGAGGCTGCGATGTCTCTAGGCATCCCACGTTCTAGAACTCTAAAGCTTGTCATTATTCCACAAGCATTAAGAATCATTATCCCACCACTAACCAGTCAGTATCTAAACCTGACCAAAAACTCATCACTTGCGATGGCCATTGGTTATCCTGATCTTGTCTCTGTATTTGCAGGAACAACACTTAACCAAACTGGACAAGCTATCGAAGTAATCGCGATGACAATGGGCGTCTACCTAACCTTGAGCCTATTAACGTCCGCTCTAATGAACATATACAACCGCAAAGTAGCGTTGGTGGAGAGATAAGATGAGTACACATCAATTTCAACCTGATCTTCCGCCTCCAGCGAATACCGTTGGGCCAGTCGGTTGGTTAAGAAAAAATCTATTTAATGGACCTATTAACAGCGTCGTCACTGTGATTCTTGCTTACTTTGCTTTCACCCTATTATGGGCAATAGCGGATTGGGCATTCATCAGTGCCGACTGGATAGGAACCACACGCGATGCCTGTACTAGCGAAGGCGCTTGTTGGGTTTTTATCAGCGTTCGTTGGGACCAATTCATGTATGGCTTCTACCCAGAAGCTGAACTGTGGCGACCTCGCCTCTTCTACGCAACGTTGGCCATTTTTGTAGCCTTACTGGCTTATGAAAAAACACCTAAACGTACGTGGATTTGGTTGTTCTTCGTCAACATCTACCCATTTATCATTGCCGGCTTGCTATACGGTGGCGTCTTTGGGTTAGAAGTTGTTGATACCCATAAATGGGGCGGCCTATTGGTTACACTGGTCATCGCACTTGTTGGTATTGTAGTGTCACTCCCTATTGGTGTTGCACTTGCTCTTGGGCGTCGCTCAGAGATGCCGATCATTCGCAGTATGTGTACCGTATACATCGAAATTTGGCGTGGCGTACCGCTCATTACAGTTCTATTCATGGCTTCAGTAATGCTGCCACTCTTTTTATCAGAAGGGACAGAAACCGATAAGCTCATTCGAGCACTTGTAGGGGTAGTTCTATTCAGTGCAGCCTACATGGCCGAAGTAGTTCGAGGTGGTCTACAAGCAATACCAAAAGGCCAATACGAAGCAGCTGATGCTCTGGGGTTAAGCTACTGGAAAAAGACCGGGCTTATCATTCTACCTCAAGCTCTTAAAATCACGATTCCTTCAATTGTGAACACCTTCATTGGTTTGTTTAAAGATACCAGTCTTGTTTTGATTATTGGTATGTTTGATGTACTAGGAATTGGCCAAGCCGCGAATACCGACCCTGAATGGCTTGGGTATTCAACAGAAAGTTATGTATTTGTCGCGTTAGTGTTCTGGGTGTTTTGTTTTGGCATGTCGAGATATTCGATATGGCTAGAAAACAGACTTCACACCGGTCACAAACGATAATTAACAAGATCAAGGACGTATTATGACGCAGCAGACAGAAAACAACTCTCAAGGTCTTATGATCGAGTTGAAAGACATGAACAAGTGGTACGGTGAATTCCACGTACTTAAGAACATCAATTTAGAAGTTAAAAAAGGCGAGAAAATCGTTATCTGTGGCCCTTCAGGCTCTGGTAAATCAACGATGATCCGCTGCATCAACCGATTAGAAGAGCACCAAAAAGGTCATATCTTCGTTTCAGGTAATGAATTAACGGAAGACCTAAAGAACATCGAAGCCGTGCGTAGAGATGTCGGCATGTGTTTCCAACACTTCAATCTGTTTCCACATCTGACGGTATTAGAGAACTGTACTCTGGCTCCAATCTGGGTCAAAAAGATGCCAAAAGAAGAAGCCGAAGCGATTGCAATGAAGTACCTAGAGCGCGTAAAAATCCCTGAGCAAGCGGACAAGTTCCCAGGTCAGCTTTCAGGTGGTCAACAGCAGCGTGTAGCTATCGCTCGCTCTTTGTGTATGAACCCTCAAGTGATGCTGTTTGATGAGCCAACGTCGGCGCTCGATCCAGAAATGGTTCGTGAGGTGTTAGACGTAATGGTTGAGCTTGCAGAAGAAGGCATGACGATGCTTTGTGTAACGCACGAGATGGGCTTTGCTAAAGAGGTCGCGGATCGCGTTATCTTCATGGATGCCGGTGAAATCATAGAAGAGAACAACCCTGTCGATTTCTTTGAAAACCCACAATCAGACAGAACGCAGAACTTCTTAAGCCAAATCTTACACCACTAATGTGTTATGATGCATAAACTACAGAGGCGGCTTAGGTCGCCTCTTTGTTTTCAGTGTTATAATTAGTTTTTCAAGATTATAAACAGCGATTCAGTGCGATTAAAATTGAACAACGAACCTTAACTGCACTTTAAGAAATACTTTGTTACACCTTCAGAAACACTTAACCGACTATTTTGATTATTATTTTAGGTATACAAGAGGAATGAGAGACTTGATTTTTCGAACTTTCACCCCCATAAATGTACTAATAACTATTGAAGTCACCTTACGAGGAAGATTATGAACAGCCCTATGTTTTCACGCACAGCATCTCAAGAAAGTGCTCTGCAAACCAATAAAGTGTTGCGTAACACCTACGCATTACTGTCTATGACACTACTTTGGTCTGCTGTTGTAGCAGGCGTATCCATGGCGATGAACCTTCCTCGCCCGGGTCTTATTATCATGCTAGTTGGCTTCTACGGCCTACTTTTCCTAACAGAAAAGAACCGTGACAACAGCATGGGTCTAGTCTTCACATTCCTATTTACAGGTTTCTTAGGCTACACCATCGGTCCAATCTTAAACATGTACGTTGGCGCAGGCATGGGTGATGTCATCCTAACTGCACTTGGCGGTACAGCACTGGCGTTTATGGGCGCATCAGCTTACGCACTAACAACTAAGCGTGACCTGTCGTTCCTTAATGGCATGCTATTAGCGGGTTTCGTAGTACTACTTGTAGGTATGGTTGCAAACATCTTCCTACAAATGCCTCTACTATCATTGGCAATGAGCGGTATGTTCATCCTGTTCTCGACTGGTGTTATCTTGCTTACAACGCAAAACATCATTCGTGGCGGTGAAACAAACTACATCTCTGCAACGATCAGCTTGTACGTATCGATCTACAACATCTTCATCAGCCTACTAAGCATCCTAGGCATCATGGGCAGCGACGACTAATCGTTCCCATCATTGAAGAATATCTAGCCCAAGAGCCTACCTCTTGGGCTTTTTTGTATCTATAAGTACGATATTTCATTGGATAGCTACAATTTCTGTTGAGAAAGACAAACTTGGTCATGTACCCTATCCGCATAGTTAATTGGATTCTGGATTAAACATGTTTGAATATAACGGCAAGCAAATCGAAACCGACGCTCAAGGCTACCTATTGGATTACACGCAATGGGAAGAAGGCATGATTGAAATTCTTGCTCAAGACGAGGCGATTGAACTTACAGATGCACACTTAGAAGTCGTACATTTTGTAAGGAGCTTTTACGAAGAGTTCAACACCTCACCAGCGGTTCGCATGCTCGTTAAAGCAATGGAAAAAGCTCACGGCCCAGAAAAAGGCAATAGTAAGTACCTTTTCAAGTTATTCAAAAAAGGTCCTGCAAAACAAGCGACCAAGCTCGCCGGTTTACCTAAACCAGCAAAGTGCTTGTAAAACCTAACCCGCTTTAGGTCATTAAGTTACGTTCAATATAAAATACTGTAGTGCTACAACTACAGTATTTTAAACGCCCCTATGCGTACGTCTTGGCGCTCACTATCTTTAACTTGATGCATCACAACGTTGTCTACTGTTGCGCTCGAAGGGCCAATATAGAGCCAAGCATGTAACTTCTCAATTTGCTGACTCTCTCCGACAACTAACACTTCAACTCGACCATCATTTAAGTTCTTTGCATAACCTGAGAGACCCATAGCTTGCGCCTGCCTACTGGTGTGGTAACGGAACCCAACACATTGAACTACGCCTGACACGACAAAAATATATTGTGAACTTTCCATAACGTTGCCTCATAAATTATATGAATGATATAGTCGAGTTTCTATTCATTCACCGCTTATTGGTGGACTTACTTCGAGTATAACGATTATGAAAGAAATCCCATTTCGTTGGATTGACAAATATCTCATTCACCTAAAAATCCAAGAAAAGTTCTATCTACTCTTCTTATTGCCTCTTCTCGCCCTGGTTATATTAACTCTCGTTTTAGATAGTGCCGCGGACTCTTTACTTGCTCACCTTTATCAAGAAGAAATGCTCTTGATGAAAGGGCTTATCGAAGCGGGTCAACTCACTAAAGATCAAGTAGCTCAGCTTGTCAGCAGCTCTGAAACCATCTCTTTAGGCTACGGTGCTGGTTCTGTTTCAGTGATGAATGGAGCGTTCAGCCTAGTTGCTAACCATGACCAAAACCTTGGGTCTGCTCTATCGACGACTCAGGTTTCTATCATCGCTGTAACCCTAACGCTTATCGCACTAGGTGTTTACTACATCATGACCTTTATTGGCGGCGCGATGTTCTCTATGAACAAAGCTCTGAACACGCTTGCGAATGGCGACTTAACTTGCCGCATGAACTACTTCTTAGTTCGTGACGAGTTCAGTGAAATCGCGATTACAATCGATAAAGTCGCTGAACGTGAGCAAAACATGGTTCTATCAATCCAAGAGTCTGTCGCTCTCATGCAGCAGATCAGCTCGGACTTGAACCAGTCAACACAACAAAGTTCAGACATCTCAGGTAACCAACAAGAACACCTGAATAGCTTAGCAAGTGCAACGGAACAAATGGCGGCTACCATTCGCGAAGTCGCTACCCTTGCTCATGCGTCTAGCTCACAAACGATGGACGCTCGCGGCGTTGCTCAGAGCGGTCAAGTCAAGGTTTCAAATACACTGGAGTCTATCTCTAGCCTATCTCAAGAGATCCAGTCCGCTTCACAAGCAGTAGAAGAACTGGATGCCAACGCGGCGCAGATCGATGAAGTAGTCACAACCATCAACGGTATTTCTGAACAGACTAACCTGTTAGCGTTGAACGCAGCTATCGAAGCCGCACGTGCTGGCGAGCAAGGTCGTGGATTTGCTGTTGTTGCCGATGAAGTTCGTGCCCTTGCCGGTCGTACTCAGCAAGCAACGGTTGAAATCCAAAGCATGATTGAATCATTACAACGTAACAGTCAATCACTGACCAAGCTGATGGAAGTCACGGTGAACAATGCTAACGAAGGCCAAACACTGATGTCAGAAGTGAACGTCGAGATCGGTTCATTAGCGGAAAAAAACCAGTCTATTTCAGATAGCAGCACTCAAATTGCTACCGCGGCTGAAGAACAAGGCGTAGTCGCTGACAACATTGCACAGAGTGTTGAAGAGATTCGTCATCAGTCAGACAGTATCTGCGAGATGATCAGTAAGAGTAATTCCAATGTTGACCAACTTCGTAAACAAAGCGATACGATGGAAGGTTTGCTGACAGGTCTTAAAGCTTAATACTGATATCCACCACAATGTGTTGATTAATCATTACTAGGGCTGCTTCTGCAGCCCTTTCTTATTTGCTTTTCACCTGCACTTCCCCGACAATACCCCTCCTTCAAATTCAACAAACAGAGTAAATTATGACTCCTTCAATTCATCTAGCTAAAGGCCGAGATAAATCACTACGCCGCAAACACCCTTGGGTATTTTCACGCGGTATCGATAAGGTCGAAGGCGAACCAAAACAAGGTGAAACTGTAGACGTATATGCTCAAAATGGTCAGTGGCTTGCAAAAGCGGCTTACTCACCAGAATCTCAAATTCGAGCTCGTGTTTGGACATTTGAAAAAGAAGAGATCAACAAGGCGTTCTTCGTAAAACGAATTCAAGACGCACAGTCTTTACGAGAAGACATTATCGAACGTGATGGTCTAACGGGCTACCGCCTAACGGCCGCAGAGTCTGATGGCTTACCAGGTATCACAATCGACAAATACCAAGACTTTCTTGTTTGCCAACTGCTAAGTGCTGGCGCTGAGTTTAACAAAAGCGTATTGGTTGAAGCGTTAATCGAGTGCTTCCCTGACTGCAACATCTACGAGCGTTCAGACGTGGCAGTTCGTAAGAAAGAAGGCCTAGAACAAGTTGTCGGCGTTCTTCATGGTGAAGAGCCACCAAAATCTATCGTGATTGAAGAAAATGGCGTTAAAATCAGCGTGAACATTATGGAAGGCCACAAAACAGGCTTCTACATGGACCAACGTGATAGCCGCAAAGAATCGATGAAGTACGTTAAAGGCAAAGATGTCCTTAACTGTTTCTCATATACAGGTGGCTTTGGCCTTTACGCACTTAAAGGCGACGCGAAGCGTGTTATCAACGCTGACGTATCTCAACTTGCTCTTGATACCGCTAAATTCAACGCTGAACTTAATGAGTTTGATATCTCGAAAAAGCGCGCTGTATTCCTAAACGCTGACGTTTTCAAACTGCTTCGTGAGTACCGTGATCAAGGCACTAAGTTTGACGTAGTGATTATGGATCCGCCAAAATTTGTTTCAAGCAAGAATAACCTAACTTCAGGCGCCAACGGCTATAAAGACGTTAACATGCTTGCAATGCAAATCCTGAAACCAGGCGGCACTCTACTCACCTACTCTTGCTCTGGCTTAATGGGTACTGATTTGTTCCAAAAAATCATTGCTGATGCAGCATTAGATGCAGGCCGCACTGTTAAGTTCGTAGAACGCTTCGAGCAAGCAGCCGACCACCTAACAGACACTGCCTACCCAGAAGGTTTCTACCTGAAAGGTTTTGCTTGTAAGGTTCTTTAAGCCTTGAGCTTTAGACTCTATTTTATATGACAAAACAGACACATTAAAAAAGGGCCTTTCGGCCCTTTTTGTTATTCATGAATTAAGAGTTTGGTAGGTTAGTCATTAGTGAATTTACTAAATTCGTCAATTCATCACCGGAATAAACACCAGAAGAATCGACGTCAAAACCACTAAGATTACTTGCTTGACCCTGTAATACTATAGTTTGAGAACCTTGATCACTAGTAATGGTTAACTCTAGGTCTTGGTTGTTATCGCTAATCTTAGCCGACAAATGTGCAAGAACATCATCCATTGTATTTTCATCATGAAGGAGTTCAGATAAATCAATACGGTCACTGCCAACTTCAAAGTCAGTAATAACGTCTTGATAGTTGTTCAAAGGTTCATCAACCCACTTGAAGATATCATCACCGTCGCCACCAGTTAGAATGTCATCACCTAAACCGCCGATTAAGATATCGCTACCGTCGCCACCGAGTAAAATATCGTCACCAGTTGCTCCTAGAAGTACATCATTACCGGCATGACCTAAGATGATGTCATCTTGTTCAGTACCCTGGAACTGATCATCGCCTGTCGATGCGTTAAACGAAGAAGTAGGTGCAACATTTACCTCGCCGCTAGGGCTCAGATTTAATGTAATCAATTGCTGTGATTGAACGCCTTGACTGTCCTCTACAGTTACAATAATTTCAAATGCAACAGCTTTACCGGTTTCAATTGCCGCACTGCTACTTGATGGTTGGAAATAGTACGAACCATCTTGTGCAACCCGGAATTCTCCGTAACCAATATCAACAAACAGTTCATTCCCGACAGTGTCTTTGGTAAATGTTAGACCTGTTGGCAGGTTAATGGTGTTTCCATCAGTATCGACTTTCTGAATCACTGACGCTTTGCTCTCATCAATCATTACTGCTACTGCATCTAGGCCAGATAGAGATAACAACAACGAACCAGCAATACCGATTGTTGGGCGAAGTTTTGGTAATTCCGTTGTGATTGATGAGTCTGGAATGTATACAATTTTTCCATTACTGCCTGCGACTTCAGTTAGACCGCTTACAGGAACGCTATTTGCACTGCCAATTCCAACAGCAGTCACATCTTTGTCAGCAATGAATGTATCCCAAGCACTGTTAGTTTCGCTGTCCCAATTACCGTTATCTCGACCATCACTTAAGAAGTAAATAACATCATTGGTTTCATCAGATGACAAACCTGAAACTGGAGAAAAATTATAACCAGAGATTGCAGCCTCTACTCCATCTTCATAATCCGTTCCACCTTGCGCATCGAAGATACCCTTGTAATTGTTCTCATCTACTTTTTCTTGTGCTGTCGTCAAAATAGCGATGGCTTCAGCAACGGTTTTCCATCCTGTATTCGTAGCTTTAGAATCAAAATCTATTAACTGTACTAGAACATCTTCACTGCCTTCTTGAACAGCTACGTTTTCCAATAGATTTATTGAAGCTTGCAATACGTACTCAATTCTCATGTCGCTTAGACCACTCGGAGTACTTGCCATACTTCCAGAAGAATCAATAATCAGAGTAATAACTGTTGTTGGTACGCTCCCGCCTTGCTCTGCTATGATATCGCTAGTTTCAGCAACATTAACACTGGTGCTCGCTGTTGAAACGTTTTCATTCACATCAACAGCAACGACTTCAACGTCAACATCTAACTGTTCACCTGAAGTATCTCTTACTGCAAGATTGTTATAGTTAATCTGCTGTGTAGTGTCACCTTCAATATCAATGACCCAAACAGATTCATCACCACCGGTTACGAAACCACCAAGAACATTACCAGTATCTTTATCAATAATTTCTGCAGAATCTGGTAACCCGGAAATTCTAACTTCATCTAGGTACTCACTACCGTCTGTATCTGCTACCGAAGCTGTTACTGTAAAGCCAACGTCTTGAAGTACATTAAATGTTCCATCTTCATTCAATTCAACAATGGCATCAGCAAAAATCAAGCGTTCAATTTGATACAGTTTATCACCAGTACTGCCCGACTCCGGTGTGTCGCGATTCAAATTATCTACGATTGTCCAATCATGTAAGGTCGTCGTATCACCAACAAAAGTTAGATTGTATTCAGAAAAGTTACCTTCATATACTGCTGTATCAATAGCGCTTGCAGCATCCAAAGAACCTGTACCGCCAGATATATGATCATCTCCATCACGTCCAACGAAAATATCAGAACCGCTGCCTCCTGGGTTTGTATTAGCATCTCCAATCAAACTATCACCAGAGCTTACATCAGAACCAACGATTAAATCATTTCCTACTGTCCCCGTTGTTTGACCATATTGATTCATTACAGTATGACCAAGTTCAGCATAATCACTCTCAGTAAAACTGGTATTAGCGTCAGCATTAACGAGCTTAGTATGCAGTGCATCACTAATTACAACATTTGAAGCATCCCCAAATACTACTGTGACATTAGGTTTATCGGCTACAGCATTTACCGTAAGTGTTGCAGTACCTTCAGTAGATTTGACTCCATCTGAAACAGTAACTGCGAACGGTACACTATCGAAATGTTTATCCGAAGCTGGTGTAAACTCTGCAGAGGTCACTTGCCCTTCTGAATCTATTACAAGCTGAACAAAACCATAAGATGGGTCAACCGTTACATCTGTAATAAATGTCTGGTCTCCATCAGCATCAGTGATATTAAGCTTCTCCAGAGACAAGCTAACAACCTGATCTTCGTTTGAAGCATCAAACTGAGAGTCGTTCAAAACTGGTGCTTGATTTGTTGAATCTTGTGTACTTGAAGTTGAAATAGTTATAACACCTGTATCGGTTCCTTTGTCACTGTCTGTAACTTCATAGGTGATTTTTTCAGAAACAATCGCATCTAAAACTTCAACACCTTGCAATGTGATATTTGAGTTCGATCCATTTGATAGGTCCCCATTAACTGTATATACGCGAATCTCATCAAACCCACCATCAAGCTGAATATTTGCAGTGAATTCACCACTTCCATCATAAACGGCAGAATTACTATCATCGTCAAAGATGTAAGGGTCATGGCCTACCTGAACACCATCTTTAAACAGGATAACTTGTATCTCAGCATCAGCAGAATTGCTGTCAGCATAGTTAGCCCAAACACTACCAAAATCGATATTAACCTCAGTTACTGTTACCTCACTTGCATTAGAATCACCAACCTGAGTAAAGTCTATAGATATATAATCTTTAGTTGAGACGTCAAGTTCTTTATCACCTACACCTAACCCCGACTCATTCACTGCATTATCATAATGCAATGTTTCAGGTGTTAATGTGCTAGATGAATCTGGTCTATCACCATCGAAACGACCACCAGAAATGATTACTCCGCTGCCCAATGTATAGGTTGTCTCTGAACCACTAATGTTATTAAAATCTTCAGACGCATCAAAAGACAGGTCTGAGTTTATAGTCTCATCAAGTACATATTCGATTTGGGTGTCTTCAGTTAGAACTGTATTTTCATCAACTAATGTACGAGTATCACCATCAACCACATATAAAGAACCAAGCTCAGGAAGATCAATAATCGAAAGTTGAACATCTTTATTATCAGTACTGCTTAAATCGTCTTCAGCGTCACTTACGTGAGAATCGAAAGTGAACTGTGCTGTCTGCTCTGTACCTAAGTCAATACTAAAACTAGATGCACTAGGGCCGATATTGGTAGATAACGCATCAGTCCCAATAAATTGCGTGCCTGCAGGCTGATTTTGATATGTTAACTCTGCATCAATATTCAGCTCACCGTCTACAACCGTATCCATATCAACATCAAAGGATAAGGAGCCAGAATCTATATCAGATTGAGTAAGAACTTTAGTTTCAGTAAGTTGACCTTCAACTTCTATCGACAGCGTGGCACCGACTGCAGCACCAGCTGGCAGTGTCACATTATATGAAACCACAGGTCTATCACTGTTAATGAATTCGTCTTCATCCCTTACAATAGTAACTGAAGGGGCAAAGAGTTCTTCAACAGTTTTACCACCATCAGTGAAGTTGAAGTTTTCAAACTCGATGAAAGTGTTCACATCACTATTACTTTCAGTGATAGTCACTGAACCATCAGCGTTTAACTGTACTAAAGCTGAATCCAAAGAGAAATCAAACACAGCGGTATCTGTACCAGAGCCACCATCTACAACTAATCTGTTATCTATGTCGTCTACTGTGGCATTAAATTGATCATCTCCCCCACCAAGTAAGACGAAGTCATCTGTAGTTTCTTGCTGTGCTGGGTCAAAATCACCATGGTAGTAATGTACGGTATTCGATGATTCACTAGTGTTACCGTAATTATCAACTTGTTTGGCTGTAAAGAATTCGTTGTCATTAACTGATGTAGAAACCAGGTTCGATATATCAGTGGTCCAGTTACCATTACTGTCGACTGTAATCGGAGCTACATTCACCTGATTACTGTCTTCATCGAATAGTAATATTGTTAAGCCAGGCTCACCAGTACCACTCAATGTAACTTCAGAATAATCACTAGCTGCAGAATCATCTGAGATATTTGTAATTACAGGAGATTCCGGAATATCTGTGAACACAAAGTAACGCTCTGTATTAGAAGCAACAAAATCGTTACCAGCATCGTCACTTCCAGTCACAGTAGCGGTAAGATCTGCAGGGTTACCCATAATAAGATTCGAACCATGTGTGACTAACTTGAACGTATTGTCAGCTAGAACTACCGTCGAACCGATAAGAACTTTGCTATCTCCAACCCCCAAGTAAATATGTACAGTATCCCCTTCACTTGCATCACCAGAAACTTTACCTGTTATCTCTTGATCAGATGAAGCTTCTTCAGCATTAACAAGCCCATCACCAGTAACTTGATCGATATCTATACCGGCTCCTGCAGTGGTGTCCAACGTCGCGTTTTCGC
>NZ_JBFRPB010000051.1:0-111204 GCF_041471785.1 Vibrio sp. 10N.261.51.C6
CCTCCTCCTACTCGATTCTGCTCTATGAAAGATCTATTGTGCTTAATCTCCATTAACTCAGATACTTATCATTCAACTCGATCAGTTGATGGTTGCTCTTAAATTTTTCGTGTCTTTTATCTTTTACCTAGCGATGACACCTTTCGTTATTATTCCAGTAAACTACCGCTTTTAAACACAGTCTGAGAATATTATGAAACATCGTTACTTGATCGGCCTTATGTGCTGCAGCGGAGCCTCGTTTGCTCACGCTTCTGAAGCTCCAGCTTTGGAAGTTGGACTTGCCGTTGACCAAGACCTGAGTGTCGTTGTGGAATTTGATCAGAAATACCGTGCTACGATTGGCAATGACGGCGCTGCCTTTGATTACATTTTGAAGCGTGGTCAGTTCGAGACTGAAGCTCCGTTGAGCTGGTACGTCGGTGCTGGTGCTTGGGCTGAATGGAATGACGACTTTGGCTTACGCTTGCCGTTAGGCGTGAAAGTGAATTTCTACGAAGGTTGGAATGCTTACGCTCAAGTTCACCCTGAACTCGATATGTATAAAGGTGTTGAGTTGCAAGTGGGCGGCGCTTTAGGTGTTACCTATAAGTTCTAACCTGAACTAAAACCGTTTTAATAATGAAAAAACCAGCATTTAGCTGGTTTTTTAGTTTGGGCCGATCTTATATCTTTGCTTCATTGAGCCGCTTAGAAAGTAAAACTCAGTCCGACATTGGCTTGGAATTGGTTCATCCAGTCGGTATCAAAGCGAATGATGCACTCTTGCCCGTTATTTGGGATATTACAAACACCGGAGGTATCGTTGTCGACAACCGTGCCTAACCAACGTACTTGTGTGTTCAACGCTAGTCGGTCACTAAATTTGTACTCTAAGCCACCAAAGATAGAAGTTGAGAATCCATACTTATCTTTTGCCCAGTCTACATCGACGTAAGAAGCACCCAGGCCTAGCCCTAGATAACCCGACAACACAGGCGAAGCAGGGTAGTAGATGCTGCTTTGAAGGTGCAGGTATTGGATGGAGGAGCTTAGGTTAAGCGTTTCTAATTCCGAGCTCTGATTGGAGTAGAAGAAGCCGATGCGTCCTTTTTCAAGTGGCGTTTCAATGGCAAAGGTGTAATTTTCAGAGCCTTTCATGTCATAGGTTTTACCGTCCTGGTCTTCGACACTGCCACCGCCGGTATAACCTACCATAGGTGTAATGATGATCTCCGGCGAAGCATACGCGCTTGAAACGGAGAGAAGCGTAATCAGTGCCATCATATTTGCTTTGTTATTCATGAGTATATCCTTATCCATACACTTACTAATTGTGATGGTTACATCAATATTGTGCGACTAATTTCGACGATTCTTGAAGATACTTCACACACCTGATAGTACTTAAATAGAGACTCGACAAATTAATAATAAACCAGAGGTGTCTATGGACCATAATCTGAAAAATGCCCTACAAATTACCGTGTTTATCTACATGATCATTCTTTCATTTGGCTTTATTGCGATTGGTAGTTAATACCATCTATTGCGAGGCTGAGTTTTGATACTCAGGGAATAATGAATAGTGGGATTATAACCAATATTGATACAGCAATAGACTTGGATTATTACGCTAAGTTTATTGCTGGAAAAACAGCACTGGTCGCTCAAGGTGGCGGACAGAGAAGTATTTTTACTTCTGGAGTGCTGGATGCCTTTCTTCTCTCAAATTTTGACCCCTTCGACGAATTTTTTGGTACCTCAGCAGGTGCTCTCAACTTATGTGCTTATCTGTGCCGTGATAAAGGCCTTGGACGTTCTTTTGTTCTCGACCTCACAACCTCACCAGAGTTCTTCAATCTCTTTTCCTATATACGACACAGAAAGAACCTAGGATTAGAATGGGCGCTAGAACAAATCATGGCTTACCCATATAAGCTCGATCTGGATTTAGGGCGACAAACGCTAGGCGATCGCCACTTCTATGCGGCTGTAACGGATTCCAAAGACTTACGAGACCACTACTTCCCATTATTGGGCGAAGATTGGTACAAGGTGATGATTGCGACCTGTGCTATTCCTCGCTTGTACAATGACGAAGTCTTTATTGGTGACAGTGCTTATGTGGACGGTGGTGTATCGGCGTGTATCCCAGTTCAGGAAGCGTGGCGAAGACAAGCTCGTTCTATTGTGGTGATTCGTACTGAGCCAGTGGTGGAGGAAGGTAATACCCATTTGGTTGAAGCACCAGTTAAAGGATCTTCAGTCAAAGCGCCTAAACCTATATCTGCAGAAGAACTGGAGTGGTTCCGCGAATCTTTCGACACTGTTCAAGGCCATTGGCAACAGAAAGTGGAACAGTGGAAAACCGACTGGACCTCTTTCTTCCAACAACAAATTATGCGCTCAAAAGAGCAGAAGCGTGACCGTGGGCATTTAGACCTGCTGAACGGTGGTCGCTGGCTATTTGGTGCAGATGATATTTATCGCTTAAGTCATTTAATCGGAGATAAGTTTGATTCAGGGTTGGCTGACATGCTGATGGTGCATTATCAGACCTACTCATTGACTCAGGATTTTTTGAATTCGCCACCAGACGACGCGTTTGTGGTTCAGATAGCACCTAGTCAAACGCTTAAATCGAGCTCATTAATGAGTCATAAAGATGATTTACTGCATGATTACGAATTGGGTTTAGAAGCCGGTTACCGATTTGTGGAGACCTATACCTCAACGGAAAACGCTCGCAACTCGCATATGCCACAGTTAGCCACCATTGCTGCGGGTAACTAATTCCCGAAGTTGATGAGCTAGCATGCTGTGAGCTCGTTATGCTGTTTAAGCAGATTTTAGTGAGTCGTGTTCTGAAATGAAAAAGGGTTATTGAACTTGGTTCGATAACCCTTTTAAGTTTTTGAGATTAGGCGAATCGTTTCGCCTTAAGGTCAAATATTAGGTGACAGGCAAGATTCTCATACAGTTGGTTGACCCTGCTACATCCATAATGTCGCCTTGAGTGACGATCACTAGGTCACCAAACTTAAGGTGTCCTTTCTCTTTCAAGCAAGTGAGTGTAGATAGTGCAATGTCAAAGCTGTCTTCGGCTTCTGTCTCGAAGTAGATTGGTGTCACACCTCGGTATAAGGTACAGCGATTAAGCGTTCCTTCGTTACGAGACAGCGCGTAGATCGGCATGTCGGCACTCAGGCGAGACATCATCAGTGCGGTGCGGCCTGACTCGGTGAGAGTGACAACGCCTTTAATGCCTTCCATATGGTTTGCAGAGTAGATGGTCGCCATCGAAACGGTTTCTTCGGCAGTAACAAAGGTGCGGTCAATACGGTAATTGGATTGGTTATTAATGCCTGCCATTTTTTCCGCACCAATACAGACTTCAGCCATCGATTTTACGGTTTCGACTGGGTAGTCACCAGCTGCAGTTTCACCAGACAGCATCACAGCATCGGTGCCATCGAGTACGGCGTTGGCAACATCCATAACTTCGGCACGGGTTGGCATTGGCGCAGAAATCATTGATTCCATCATCTGAGTTGCGGTGATGATAGTTCGGTTAAGCGCTCTGGCACGGCGTATAAGCTGTTTTTGTACTCCGACTAACTCAGGGTCGCCAATTTCCACTCCGAGGTCACCACGAGCCACCATGACCACATCTGAGGCCATTATGATGTCATCCATGTTCTCAACTGTAGCTACTGTCTCTGCTCGCTCCACTTTTGCGACGAGGTGAGCTTCTAAGCCGGCTTCTCGTGCAAGCTGACGAGCATAGTGCATGTCTTCACCATTACGAGGGAAAGACACCGCTAGGTAATCCACTTTGATTTGTGCGGCGGTGACGATGTCGCGCTTGTCTTTTTCTGTTAGCGCTTCTGCGGAAAGGCCACCCCCTTTTTTGTTGATGCCTTTGTTATTTGAGAGTGGGCCGCCAATGATGACTTCGGTATGAACGCGACAGCCTTCCACTTTGGTTACTTTGAGTTGAACACGACCATCGTCAAGCAACAGTATATCGCCGGCGGATACGTCGTTAGGCAGTTCTTTGTAATCAAGGCCAACGGCTTTTTGATTGCCTTCACCTAAACCTAGGCTGCTGTCGAGAGTAAATAGGTCACCTACGGCAAGTTGAATTTTGCCATCTTTGAATGTCGACACACGAATCTTGGGACCTTGTAAGTCTCCGAGAATGGCGATTTGAGTACCGTGTCTTTTTGCTATTGCTCTGACTTTTTCTGCGCGTTGTATATGGTCGTCGCTGGTGCCGTGAGAGAAGTTCATACGAACAATATTGGCACCGGCTTTGATGATCTCTTCAAGCACGTTACCTTTATCAGTAGAAGGGCCTAGCGTTGTGACGATTTTCGTTTTTCTTAATTCGGCTGTCATGAATACTCCTAGAGTGAGGCCAAGTAATCTTTTAAAAGACTGAATTAAGTATATGCATTAATTGATAATTTATTGGGAGCTAGGAGGATATTTCTTGATTTGCCTTTAATTATTGAATTCAGGGCTCAAACGCGATGTTTTATTCTGAAAATTAAGTCGCAAATTATCGATGTGGGTGTTAATTTTCCTCGAACTATTTGACTCGATACACAAAGATTCATGTATATACGTGATACTGGTCACGGCGATATACCAAGTGACTTCACAATTACTTCGCAAAGTAAAAAAATTACCTCGTTGATGATTTCTGGAGCGTAAAATGTACATGGCTCAACCGGGCCATATTGATCATATCAAACAGGTCAATGCTGGTCGTGTATATAAACTAATTGACCTTAAAGGTCCTATTTCTCGTATCGATCTGTCCAAGCAAAGTGAGTTGGCTCCGGCGAGTATTACTAAAATTACCCGTGAACTCATTGAAGCTCACCTTATTCACGAAACGACGGTTCAAGAAGCCACGACTCGTGGGCGTCCTGCTGTCGGTCTGCAAACTAATAACGAAGGTTGGCAATTTTTGTCGATGCGTCTTGGTCGCGGATACTTGACGATCGCGCTCCATGAATTGGGCGGCGACGTGCTTATCGATACCAAGATTGATATCCATGAACGTGATCAAGACGATGTGCTTGCGCGTCTTCTCCATGAAATCGATGAGTTCTTCCAAACCTATGCCGAGCAACTCGACAGGGTGACGAGTATCGCTATCACACTGCCAGGTCTGGTGAATTCAGAGCAAGGTATTGTGTTGCAGATGCCGCACTATAACGTTGAAAACTTAGCGTTGGGGCCGGAGATCTACAAAGAAACCGGTTTGCCAGTTTTTATTGCCAATGATACCCGAGCGTGGGCATTAGCAGAAAAGCTGTTTGGTAACTCACAAGACAACGACAACTCTGTTCTTATCTCGATTCACCACGGTTTAGGTGCCGGGATCATTCTTGATGGTCGCGTTCTGCAAGGACGTCACGGTAACATCGGTGAGTTGGGGCATATCCAGATCGACAAGGAAGGTAAGCTTTGCCACTGTGGTAATCGAGGCTGTTTAGAAACGGTGGCGAGTTCTCAGGCAATCCGTGAGCAAGTCAAAGAGCGATTGGTAAATGGTGAAGAATCAACGCTAACGGTGTTTGAAGACGTCACTATTGAACAGATCTGTGCTGCCGCTGCTAATGGGGATCCGCTGGCTGTCGAAGTGATTGAACAGTTAGGCCGTTATCTAGGTTCTGCGATTGCGATTGTGATTAACCTGTTCAACCCAGAGAAAATCTTGGTGGGTGGTGTTATCAATCAGGCGAAGAGCGTGTTATACCCGGCGATTCAAAAGTGTATCGAAGAGCAGAGTCTATCGGTTTACCATAAAGACTTAGAGCTGGTGGAATCTCGTTTTTATAAGCAGGCAACCATGCCAGGTGCTGCGCTCATCAAGCAGGCCTTATACGATGGCCAACTGTTAATGAAAGTTATTGAAGGTTAACCCCTTTTTCTCGTCTTGTAGCCTTACCTTGAACCTTTCCATGTACTTAAGCTTTGTATAACATCATTTGTTGTACTTAGTTTAAGCATTCTGTGCATTGGCGCTTTGCTTTAACCTATTGAAGTAGGCTATTGTAGCCACAGTTATTATTTGTCACTAAGGTGTTGTATGTCTGGCGTTTTAAATTCGGTTGATCAGAGAACCAAACTGGTCGGTGAAAACCGTCTGGAACTCTTGTTATTCAGCTTAAATAGTCGTCAACTATTTGCGATTAACGTATTTAAAGTGAAAGAAGTCCTCAAAGTGCCAGTACTCACTCGCTTACCGGGCTCTCATCATCATATTACGGGTGTTGCGTCTTTACGTGGTGAATCGGTGCCTGTTATCGATTTACGCAGTGCCATTGGCTTTCCGCCATCTCGTGCGGAGTCTCAAGAGAGCAACCTGATTATTACGGAATACAACCGAACCGTACAAGGTTTCTTGGTTGGGCAAGTTCGTAATATCGTGAACACGACATGGACAGAAATCCAGCCGCCGCCAAAGACAACAGGTCGTGCAAACTACCTAACCGCTATTACGCATATTCAAGAAGAAGAGCAGCACAAGATCGTCGAGATCATCGATGTTGAGAAAGTGTTGGCTGAGATCATTGATTACGATGTCTCGATCTCTGAAGGCGTTTTAGATGAACAATTAGCTCAGGAGATGATAGGACGTAACGTGCTTATCGTTGATGACTCTTCAACAGCGCGTAACCAGATCAAAGGCACCTTGTCGCAGTTGGGTTTGAACATTATTGAGTGTTGTGATGGCTTAGAAGCACTGACCTTACTTAAGGGCTGGTGTGATGAAGGCAAAGACATCAATCAAGAAATATTGTTGATGATCACCGATGCTGAAATGCCTGAAATGGACGGCTACAAGCTGACACACGAAGTACGTACTGACCCAAGAATGCATGACCTATTCATCACGCTAAATACTTCATTAAGTGGAAGTTTTAATGAAGCTATGGTTGAGAAAGTAGGGTGTAACCGCTTTATTTCTAAGTTCCAGCCAGACCTCTTGGTTGAAGTGACTCAAGAGCGAATGCGTCAGATTTTATAATTAATGCTGCTGTACGGTTTGTTTTGAGTGACCTTATAGAAAACGCTTGCGAATATTCACGCAGCATATTTTTCTTAACGAAATATGCTCAACTACTAGCGTAATTTTTCACACACAATCTAAGGTAGTTCCTCTTAATGATATGGTTAACGTCTAAAGTCGTCATGACTTTGAGCTTATTACTGTATAGGGAATTTAAGAAAAGACGTACGGAAGCTGAAGTTGAGTCATAACTCAACAACTGGAATTGAAGGGAAGCGGATGCTTCCCTTTTTCGTTTTTCTTTCTCTCTTTTCTTTAGCCAATGATCGATTGAGAACAGTTGGTACTTCGCTAATGAAAATCCCGAGATTTGGTTTTCAAGCCAACAATTTCATCGGTAATATCGATAAGTTTTCCCGCGATAACATGCACGACTTCACCTTCTTTTTCTAATATCCCTTGTACTTTTAACGCTTTGGCTGTGAGATAAGCTTGCTGTTGAGCGCGTGCGGTTGCTCCCCATACCACGACATTAATATTGCCAGTGCTATCTTCCAGCGTAACAAAGGTGACACCTGCCGCGGTGCCGGGAGATTGTTTACCTGTGACTAATCCGACAACGGTGACCATAGATTTGTGTCTTTGTTGTATTAAATCTTTCATGTGTGTGAATCGACCTAATCGTCCCGCTTCTTCGAGCAAAGTGATTGGATGCTTGTTCAGTGAAACTCCGACACTGGTGAAGTCTTCGAGTAGATCTTGCATTTCGTTGGGCTTGTGCAGTGTGTGTTCGCCATGCTCATCCTCAGTATCGTCATAGACCTGGCTAAACAGAGGTAGATCAGACGCGGAATCCATTATCGCCCAGCGAGTTTGGAAGCGGTCTCCAGAGACGTTATGTAGCGCATTGGCCGATGCCAGTAGCTCGATATCTTTCTTATTCATCGATAACTGTTTCACCTGGCTAGGGTGGCGATAACCGGATGGTGGACGATTGGCGATCACGCTTTGAATCCCATGCTCGCTGAACCCTTTGATTTGTCGCAGCCCTAAGCGAATCGCTAGACCATTCTGATGAGAGACAACCGTGTGGTCGTTTTGAGAAGCGTTCACACATACCGGAAGTATCACCACATTATGTCGCTGTGCATCTTGTACCAACTGTGATGGGCTATAAAAGCCCATGGGTTGGCTGTTCAACAAAGAAGCGTAGAAACATTCAGGGTAGTAGCATTTCAACCAAGCTGAGCAATACGCTAACACCGCAAACGAAGCCGAGTGGCTTTCCGGAAATCCGTACTCGCCGAAGCCGCATATCTGTTTAAAGATCTGTTCGGCAAACTCTGTTTCATAGCCGCGCTTTTGCATTCCCTCGATGAGTTTGTTTTTAAACTTAAAGACGTTGCCATTTTTCTTCCAAGCGGCCATTGCGCGTCTGAGTTGATCTGCTTCACCACCAGTGAACCCTGCAGCCACCATCGCGAGTTTAATCACTTGCTCTTGGAAGATAGGTACACCTAAGGTACGCGACAGTACTGATTCCACGTCTTTAGATGGATAACTGATTGGCTCAATGCCATCTCGACGCTTGAGAAACGGATGCACCATATCACCCTGAATAGGGCCTGGGCGTACGATAGCGATTTGAATCACCAAGTCGTAATAAGTCTTCGGTTTAAGCCTTGGCAGCATGCTCATTTGTGCGCGTGACTCAATTTGGAATATCCCGACTGTGTCTGCTCGCTGAATCATGCCGTAAACCTGAGGATCGTCCTTAAGGCGAGTGATCTCAGCAATGGTCAGTGATCGCCCGTGAATACGTTTGATCAGGTCGAAACATTTACGAATCGCAGAGAGCATACCCAACGCGAGCACATCAACTTTCAGCAAGCCTAAGGTTTCTAGATCATCCTTATCCCATTGGATAATGGTTCGATCGTGCATTGCTGCATTTTCGACGGGAACCAGCTCATACAAAGGCCCTGAGGATATGACAAAGCCACCGACATGTTGAGATAAGTGACGTGGGAAGCCGATAATCTCATTAACCAAGTGGATAAACTGCTGCCCCTTCAAAGAATCAGGTTGTAGCCCTAATTGAGTGAGCTGAGCCTGCCAACCTAAGCTTTTGTCCCTACGGTTGGTGTTCTTGATGAAGTAATCAAGTTGGGTTTCCTGTAGTCCTAACGCTTTACCGACATCTCTTACTGCACTTTTGAAGCGATATGAAATGACCGTTGCGGCAAGCGCAGCCCGTTCTCTACCGTATTTTTTATAGATGTATTGGATGACTTCTTCACGACGTTCGTGTTCAAAATCGACATCAATATCAGGCGGCTCATCGCGCTCTTTACTGATGAAACGCTCAAACAGCACCGAGATCTGTCTTGGGTCGACAGAGGTGATTTCTAAGCAGTAACAGACCACGGAATTGGCCGCTGAACCTCGACCTTGGTAAAGAATGCCTTGGCTTTTGGCAAACATCACGATGTCATGAATGGTGAGAAAAAAGAAAGGGTAGTCAAGCTCGCCAATTAATCCCAATTCTTTATCTATGATTTGTTGGATGTCGTTAGGTACACCTTGTGGGAAGCGAGTCTGTTTTCCTGTTTCGACCAACATGCGCAGATAACTCATGGGTGTCTCCCCTTGAGGAATCAGCTCACTGGGATATTCGTATCGCAAGCTATTTAAATCAAATTCACACAGCTCAGCGATACGGTTGCTCTCTTCTAGCCACTCCGCTTTGAAGATATGAGAGAGCTTATTGATACTCCGTAAACAGCGCTCGGCATTAGCGAGTAAGTGACTGCCCACTTCGGTAATGGGCTTTTGGTACTTTATCGCAGTGAGTGAGTGCTGTAAGGGTAAGCGGTTAGCATTGTGCATTAGCACGCCACCACAAGCTGTTATCGGCAGTTGATGATGTTGTGACAGCTCAACGCAGTAATCTGTGTACTGCTGGTCGGTTTGCTTTAGGTGTCTTTGTAAGCCGATCCAAAGCCGACCTGAATGGTGCTGGGAGAGCCATTTCCCCCAATGCGCGTCTTCATTTTTCTGTTGAGGAAGCCAAAGAATAAAGCAGTGCTTAGCCGACATGATATCCCACTCAGAGAGCTGATAATGTCCCTTACTGCTACGACGTCTCGCGTTGGTAATAATACGGCACAGCTCGGCGTAGGCTTGTCTGTTTGGGCATATCAAGACCACTTGGCACTCTTCATTTAGCCAAAACATGCTCCCGACAATTTGCTTGAGTGACAGTTTATGTTGCTTGATTGCAGAGTGAACCTTAACGATGCCCGCGACTGAGCACTCATCAGTAACCGCGAGTGCTTTGTAACGTAAGAAGTCGGCCTGTAAAACAAGCTCTTCCGCATGCGAAGCTCCCTCTAGAAAGGAGTAATTACTTTGACAGAAAAGCTCTGAGTATTGCTGAGACATAACGTAATCTCACTTAACCATTGCGAGTGAACATGATTGAAAAGGGACGCTGAAATTGAATAAGTAGAACGGAGGAGCTAACAAAGTTTCTTGCTGACTTACGTTCTTACCGACTAGCTAAATAAGCCGTGCAAAAACCACTGTTTATCTGGCGTTTTAAATATCCAGAGCCACCGACCGTTTTCGCTGTGAGCAATAAAGTAGTCACGAATGACCTTCTCTCCGTCCCACCAGCCAGACACAATGCGCTCTGGGCCTTGAGATAAGGTGACGCTTTCGGTTAAGGCTTCGGGCTCTGGCAGTAAAATACTGGGCCTGAGCCGCTGTTGAACGACGCTGAGAGCTGTGGTTTGTTGCTCGCTCCTTGAGGGCGCTTGCCTTTTTGTCACAGACTTACTCAGTGTTGGGAGCGAATACTGATTGGCCTTTTCTGGCCTTGGGTCGTGCTGTATTTTTGGTGTTTGAATACAGGCTTGTCCAAGCTTTGCTTGCAGTAGTGAGAGCAAATCTAACGCGGCAAGTGTTCCGGTATTACCATCAAAAAGATCATGGTAGGCCATTTGGGGTTCTCCATGACGAACCAAGCTGAGGGTCAGTCCTTGAACCGGTGCGGTGAGCTTGAGTGACTCTAAGGTGAGATGAGTAAGGTTCGCCCATTTTTCAGCAAGGTAATCACCTTGTGCCGAATAAAAAGAGACAGGGTGATCGTCTTTATCTCTTAGGTGTAAAGTCAGAGTTAACTCGAAAGCCACTCGATCGCGTAGCTTCAAAAAACATTCGAGTTGATTCAGTAATTTCAGCAACGGCTTTTCGATAAATAGGATGCTTTCAATATCAAACAATAGCTCCAAATATTGCTGGAAATTCTCTGGTGGATGATAGAAATCAATCGGGTGCTTGAACTGGCCGTTAAGGCGACCGACATAATTCACCAAGTCGATATCAAAGCGGCGTGCGACCTCTTGCAAAGGCAGCTTTAATAAGTCTTCAACGGTATTGATACCGACACGGTTCAGGCGTTCCACTTGCTTTGTCGGTAGCTCACTGGAAATTAATGCTTGTTGATTGACCCAAGTTTTCATCTGCTCAATATTGTTTGTTGCTTGGTTGATCGCTTGCTTACCCAAAAGGATCGCAGAAAGCGGCGAATAACCCGTAGCGAAGCTGAACTGGATATTGAGCGTTTCTAAGTGGCTTTTGAGCTCATGCCAGTAGTTATCTAGCCCGTCGTAAAGTGACAGCATGTTAGAGGCTTTAATCAACAAACCATTAGGTGGCAATAACGCCATGTCGGAAGTGACCAGATACGCCCATTGAGCGATCTCTTTAAGCTTACTTTTCTCCAGTTCAATACTGTAAGGGTGGACGTGTAAGTTGTGACACAGCGCCGCCGCAGATCCTAAGCCCGTACCAAGTGAAATTCCCGATTGCAACGCAACTGGGTTTGCTTGCAGTACTCGGTGATCTTTTTCATCCACGATGATAATGGGTTGTTCGCGTGAGTCTTCGCTCGAACCCAATTCATTAGAGTTAAACAAGGTATCCAACTGCAGGGACGGAAAGTGCAGATAAAGCCACAACATACGCTAGCCTTGCTTCGCAATAGGAAAAGCCAGCACAGTGTTACCTGACAAAGCACGATCTAAATTGTCTTCATGAATGACGTTCTCTGTGAGTAACGGCCAGTTGTGTGTCATGTCTAGAATAAAGCCGCCATACGACCAACTGCCTTTTCTTTTTGTTACCTCTACCTTCAATCCTTGGGCGTGAGAAGACAGCTTCATGCTTAAAGAAACGGGTAGGGATAGTTGATTATGGCTGGTGGCTTTAAAGTGAAACTGCAGGCACTTACCGGTTTCGCTTGCTGCTTGTAAGCGCTTGGTTTGGTGTATTTCTAGATCGGCTCCCCATAGCAATACAGAGTGACAAGCACCGCTTTTGAGGCACTGCTCAGCCGCCCACAACGCATCGAGATCGCGTTGAGGCTGGATAACGAGAATGTTTTCTAATTCAATGCCTTGGCTGTTAAAAAACTCAGCACAGATCTTCCCTGGCGGGTTAATGAATATGGCCAGTTTTTGCGAGTTTTGTTGAGATAAATAGGGCGTCAGTAGGCGAAGCTCGCCGATCCCTTGTTGTGATTCAACTTCAATAACGCCGTGCGTCGGGAAGCCGCCATCAAGCTGTTTATCCAGTTGAGGATAGCCTGTTGAAGTGGTGCTTCCTTGCGTTGTTGATTGTAACCCTTTCCAGATTAGCTGGCGGTCTTGTAAGTTTTTTATTAGTTCATGCATAATTAAATACCTGTATATTTATACAGTATATTTAACAATGGAAAAGATGCAAAGCAAAATGACGAAAATTAGGGGAATAATACCAATCACAGTAAGTAAGTGATCATAAATAGCGCAGGAAAAATGCTTGAGAACAAGGCAGAAATTTTCGATAAGTAGTTATTCTACAATCAAAATTTCTAACGCCGTTATCGAGTGTTTTAACAAGCTAGGATGACCAGTTATTTACTACGATTGGTATCAGTGTTAGTTGATTGATTTAGATACAAAAAAAGCCGCTATGGAAGCGACTTTTTACTATTGGTCAATGATATCAAGTTACTTAGGTTGAGCATCGATACATTGGCCATTAATGTCTGTCACACTTGGGTTCATTAAGTGTAGGTACAGTGGGATGATGTCGAGTGGCGTTTTTAGCTTATTCGCATCTTCTCCTGGGTACGCTTTTGCACGCATACGTGTTTGAGTGCCGCCTGGATTGATTGCGTTAACACGGATGTTCGTGTCTTCAAGCTCGTCCGCTAGGATCTGCATCATACCTTCGGTAGCAAACTTAGAAATTGCGTAAGTGCCCCAGAATGCACGACCAGAGTGACCAACCGTTGAAGAGGTAAATACGATACGACCTGCTTCTGCTTTTTTAAGTGCAGGTAGCAGAGCTTGAGTCATCAAGAACTCAGACTTCACATTGATCTGCATAACATCATCAAAGGTTTCTTCATCAATCTGCTCAAACGGGCTCAGAGTGCCAAGAACGCCAGCATTATGAAGTAGACCGTCTAAACGACCGAACTGTGATTGAATGGTTTCAGCCATATCAACGTAGTTCTGCTTTGTCGCACCTTTTAAATCCAATGGGATAATCGCAGGTTGTGGGTAACCAGCGCTTTCGATTTCATCGTAAATGAATTCAAGGTTTTTAACATTGCGGCCTAACAGAATGACAGTTGCACCATGTTGAGCGAAGCTTAGTGCTGCTTGGCGACCAATGCCAGCACCGGCACCTGTAACCAAAATTACTTTATCTTTGAGGGCATCTGTAGAGATTGGGTAATCCACTGTGCTTATCCTTCTTTCTTTTATTATGTTCGTCATTCCATTGATGTTTAATCACACAGATAACCGCAGGAATGATGAGAAATTCTTGGTAATCGTGACAAGATGGTTACAATACACTAATTCATACAATAGGGGATATGACATTGGAATTTTTGTTGGACTACGGCTTGTTTTTAGCCAAGATTGCGACCGTTGTAATCGCCATCATCGCAATTTTAGTGATTGCTAAATCTGTGGGTGGGAAATCAAGCGCGATTAAAGGTGAGCTGGAAATCACGAACCTATCTGAACATCATAAACAGACGATTGAACAACTAGAGCACCATCTACACGATGATGCTTTCATCAAAGCCCGTGATAAAGCAGAAAAGAAAGCGGAAAAAGAGAAAGTAAAATCACGCGGTAAAGAAGTGAAGAAAGCAGCGAAAGAGGGTGAGCTTGATAGTAAGCGTGAACCACATCTATTCGTTCTTGATTTTAACGGCAGCATTGATGCGAAAGAAGTGGCTTCATTACGTGAAGAGGTAACGGCGGTTCTGGCTGTGGCTCGTGAAGGTGATGAAGTATTGCTGAAACTTGAGTCTGGCGGTGGCATGGTTCACGGCTATGGTTTAGCGTCTTCTCAACTTGATCGTATCAAAGCGGCAGGTTTGCCTCTGACTATCTCGGTAGACAAAGTGGCGGCAAGCGGCGGTTACATGATGGCATGTATCGCAGACAAAATTGTATCTGCACCGTTTGCTATTGTTGGCTCTATTGGTGTTATCGCTCAACTGCCAAACTTCAACAAACTACTTAAAAAGCACGATATTGAGTTCGAGCAGCTAACGGCGGGTGAGTACAAACGCACGCTTACTATGTTTGGTGAGAACAGCGATAAAGCACGTGAGAAGTTTAAAGAAGAGCTAGAAGAGACACATGGCCTATTCAAAAACTTCATCCGTGACCATCGTCCTGCGTTAGATCTTGAAAAAGTAGCAACGGGTGAACATTGGTTTGGTACACAAGCACATGAACTTGGACTGGTGGATGAGATCAGCACTTCTGATGACTTAGTCGTAGCGGCATGTAAGGACAAAACGGTTCTAGCGATCCACTACGTACAGAAGAAAAAGCTTTCAGACAAACTAGCGGGCGTGGCAGGTAAATCTGCAGACAGCGTGTTGATGAAGCTGATTGAACGCGGTCAAAAGCCGATTGTTTAAGCTTATTGAGTTCTAGTTCTAGGCTTGGTGCCTTACGTTCATTTACAGACGTTTGAGCCTTAAAAAGAAAGCGCATAAGTCATCAGACTTATGCGTTTTTTTATTGCTCCACTTCCGAGCGGGTGACCACTATGTTGTAGGGGGAGCGGAGTTTTATACCAAACACTGACTTACTGTGATTGATATTAAATCTTGGCTCCATAATCATTACGTTTTGGACAAGTAGTCAGAATCTCTCTATGACCCGTGTCTTTGAGCTCTTCCAAAATCACATCAAAGCCCCACAAGCGATAGAGATGCTTCATCACTTCGTCGTAGCCTTTATCAAGCGGGATGCGGTCGTGAGGCACATATTGCAGTGTCATTGAGCGGTCACCACGAACATCGACATTAAACACCTGAATGTTTGGTTCAAGGTTACTTAGGTTGTATTGCGCCGCAAGCTTCTCACGAATCAGGCGATAGCCCGGATCATCATGAATAGCACTCACCTCAATGGTATTTTTACGGTCGTCGTCGAGTACAGAGAACAGCTTAAAGTCTCGAATGATTTTTGGAGAAAGGTATTGGCTGATGAAACTTTCATCTTTGAAGTTGTGCATCGCAAAGTGCACCGCTTCTAACCAATCACTTCCGGCTAACTCAGGGAACCACTCTCTATCTTCATCGGTTGGCTCTTCACAGATGCGTCGGATGTCTCTAAACATCGCAAAGCCAAGCGCATAAGGGTTTATCCCGCTGAAATAAGGACTGTTGTAGGCAGGTTGTGCGACGACACTGGTATGGCTGTGTAGGAATTCTAAGATGAACTTATCACTCACCAAGCCTTCGTCGTAAAGGTGGTTAAGAATGGTGTAATGCCAGAAGGTTGCCCAGCCTTCGTTCATCACTTGAGTTTGTTTTTGAGGGTAGAAGTATTGGCTCACTTTGCGAACGATGCGAACACACTCTCGTTGCCAAGGTTCAAGCAGTGGTGCGTTCTTCTCGATAAAGTAGAGAATGTTTTCTTGAGGCTCGCTAGGAAAGCGGATCTTGGTCTCTTCTTCCTTACTTTTATTTTGAGGAACGGTTCGCCATAGCTCATTCACTTGAGATTGCAGATAAGCTTCGCGTTCTTCTTGTCTTGCTGTCTCTTCTGCAATGGAAATCTTCTCAGGGCGTTTGTATCGGTCTACGCCGTAATTCATCAGTGCGTGACAAGAATCAAGGAGCTGCTCGACTTCAGCAACACCATATTTCTCTTCACAACCACTGATGTACTTCTTAGCAAACAACAAGTAATCGATGATGGAACTGGCATCGGTCCATGTTTGGAACAGGTAGTTGCCTTTAAAGAAAGAGTTGTGGCCATAACAAGCGTGAGCCATTACCAGCGCCTGCATTGTGACCGTGTTCTCTTCCATCAGGTAAGCGATACACGGATCGGAGTTGATTACGATTTCGTATGCCAAGCCCATTTGGCCATGCTTGTAGTTTTGCTCGGTTTGAATGAATTTCTTACCAAAAGACCAGTGGTTGTAATTGATAGGCATACCAATGCTCGAGTAGGCATCCATCATCTGTTCTGAAGTAATCACTTCAATCTGGTTTGGGTAAGTATCTAAACGGTAATGCTGCGCAACACGTTTGATTTCTACGTGGTATTTCTCCAAGAGGTTGAACGTCCAATCTGGACCATCAGGCAGCATCTTGTCGTTTTTCTTTTTTGCAGCTTTGTTTTTCTCTGCAACGTTTGATTTCGCTGTCATGGCAAACTCCCTTACACTGTCTCTTTCTGGAACAGTTCTCTAAACACAGGAAAAATATCATCCACCGTTTTAATGTTTTTCATGGCGAAGTTGTCAAAGCTACTCTCGAGTTTTTCGTATTCGTGCCAAAGTGTTTGATGAGAGCGGCGTGTTATTTCGATGTAAGAGTAATATTGGCAAGTTGGCAGAAGCGTATTGACCAGTAACTCTTTACAGCGAGGAGAGTCATCAGCCCAGTTATCGCCATCAGAGGCTTGTGCTGCATAGATGTTCCACTCATTAGCAGGGTAGCGGTCTGCGACAATTTCCTTCATCAGTTTCAGTGCGCTTGAAACAATGGTGCCACCCGTTTCTTGTGAGTAGAAAAACTCATGTTCGTCGACCTCTTTAGCCTGAGTATGGTGACGAATAAACACAACATCGACGTTTTCGTAGGTGCGATTTAAGAACAGATACAGAAGAACATAAAAGCGCTTCGCAATATCTTTTGTGGCCTGATCCATAGAGCCCGATACATCCATTAGACAGAACATCACGGCTTGGCTAGATGGAATAGGGCGCTTCTCGTAGTTTTTAAAACGTAAGTCGAAGGTGTCAATGAACGGCACGCTTTCAATCTTTTTACGTAACTCGGCAATCTCTTCTTTGAGGCGACCTTCCTCAAAAGGTTGTGCCGGCTCCGTCATTTTAACTTGGTCAAGCTGTTCCATCAGTAGGTTAAGCTCGCGTTTTTTACCTGCTGTCATCGCGGTTCTACGAGCCAGAGATTGCTGTAGTGAACGAACGATAGCGATGTTGGATGGAATCCCCGCGCTTTGGTAACCAGAGCGGTGAGTTTTCCATTCGGTGATTTTGTTGACCTGATTTTTCTCTAGATTAGGTAGAGCTAAATCTTCAAAGAGAATATCAAGATACTCATCTTTTGAAATTTGGAAGGTAAATTCATCTTGGCCTTCGCCATCAGGGCTTGCGTCGCCTTGGCCTGAGCCACCACCTTGACCACCACCTTTAGGGCGTTCGATTTTATCGCCAGTGATGAACTGATCATTACCTGGGTGAACGCGCTCTCTTACGCCGCCTTGACCTTGGTGAAAGTTCGGCTCTTTGATGTCTTTATGGGGAATAGTGACGTCTTCACCTGTTTCTGTATTGGTGATTGAGCGTCGGTTAACTGCATCGGCCACAGATTCTTTGATTTGCTCTTTATGGCGTCGTAAGAAACGCTGTCTATTCACAGCACTCTTATTTTTGCCATTGAGCCTCCGATCGATAAATTGTGCCATAAGAACTCCCTCTCAGCTGATGTCGCGATCCTACTTTTTATTCGGGTATAAGAGTTATTGATTTACTAAGGTATAAAAGTTATTGGTTTATACGAGCTGCTCAGTTGAGCAGCTCAATACCGTTTAGTTATGAGGATTTACGAACTCTTAGGTACCACTCAGATAGCAGTCTCACTTGCTTCTCGGTGTAGCCTTTTTCCATCATACGAGCAACGAAGTCGTCATGTTTTTTCTGATCATCCGTTGAGGTCTTAGCATTGAACGAAATAACAGGAAGTAGCTCTTCTGTGTTAGAGAACATTTTCTTCTCAATCACAGTGCGCAGTTTCTCGTAGCTCGTCCACACTGGGTTTTGACCGTTATTGTTGGCTTTGGCACGAAGCACAAAGTTCACAATCTCATTTCGGAAGTCTTTAGGGTTACTGATACCGGCTGTCTTCTCGATTTTCTCTAGTTCACCATTCAGAGAAGCACGGTCAAATAGTTGGCCTGTTTCTGGGTCGCGGTACTCTTGGTCTTGAATCCAGAAATCTGCGTAGGTGACATAGCGGTCGAAGATATTCTGACCGTACTCAGAGTAAGACTCTAGATAAGCGGTTTGAATTTCTTTACCGATGAACTCTACGTAGCGTGGCACTAGGTATCCTTTCAAGAACTCTAGGTACTTCTCGGCGGTCTCTTGAGGGAACTGCTCCCGTTCGATTTGCTGCTCAATAACGTAGAACAGGTGCACTGGGTTCGCGGCCACTTCGGCTTGGTCGAAGTTAAACACACGAGACAGGATCTTAAAGGCGAAACGCGTTGATAGCCCAGACATGCCTTCGTCAACGCCAGCATAATCTCGGTACTCTTGGTAGCTCTTCGCTTTTGGATCGGTGTCTTTTAGAGTCTCACCATCGTAAACACGCATCTTAGAGAATAGAGATGAGTTTTCAGGCTCTTTTAGTCTCGAAAGAATGCTGAATTGCGATAGCAGATCGAGTGTGCTTGGTGAGCAAGGCGCTTGGGATAGCTCACTGTGCTCAAGCAGTTTCTTGTAGATCTTAACTTCTTCAGACACACGCAGACAGTAAGGGACTTTTACAATGTACACACGGTCGAGGAATGCTTCGTTGTTTTTGTTGTTACGGAAGGTCTGCCACTCAGATTCGTTCGAGTGAGCGAGAATCATACCGTCAAATGGCAGTGCAGAAAGCCCTTCGGTACCGTTGAAGTTACCTTCTTGTGTTGCCGTAAGCAGAGGGTGTAATACTTTGATTGGCGCTTTGAACATCTCCACGAATTCCATCACACCTTGGTTGGCTTTACAAAGCGCACCAGAGTAGCTGTAGGCATCAGGATCATCTTGAGAGAAGTGTTCAAGTTTACGAATATCAACTTTACCAACCAGAGACGAGATATCTTGGTTGTTTTCATCACCTGGCTCCGTTTTCGCGATCGCAACTTGATCGAGAATAGAAGGGCGCAGTTTGATGACTTTGAATTTGGAAATATCACCGCCAAAATCGTGTAGACGTTTCGCTGCCCACGGAGACATAATTGAGCGAAGATAGCGTTTCTCAATGCCATATTCGTTCTTCAATAAGTCGCCGTCTTCGTTAACGTCGAATAGACAGAATGGGTGATCGTTTACTGGGCTTCGTTCACCGTCAGCAGACAATACATAGATTGGTAGTTTCTGCATCAGGGCTTTGAGTTTTTCAGCGAGAGAAGATTTACCACCGCCCACAGGGCCAAGTAGGTAAAGGATTTGTTTACGTTCTTCTAAACCTTGCGCAGCATGTTTTAAGTAAGAAACAATCTGTTCAATCGCATCTTCCATACCGTAGAAATCTTTAAATTCGCTGTAGCGTGAGATGACACGGTTCGAGAAAATACGACTCAGTTGAGGGTCTTGAGCAGTGTCAATAACCTCTGGTTCGCCAATGGCTAGTAATAAGCGCTCGGCAGCATTAGCGTAAGCACTTTTATCGTCTTTACACAGCCCTAAGAACTCCTGCAATGTCAGCTCTTCTTCCTTGGCTGCTTCATAACGTGATTGATAGTGGTCAAAGATACTCATAGTCACATTCCCCTTGTTAACCAGTCAAAACTGACGAGCGATTGAAAAATAGGCTCTCCCTACATTTTAAGGTTAGACCCGCTTCCACAATTTTGCTTAACAATTATGTATTTATTTACAATTTTGCGTGTGAAAAACGTGGCGAGCGCAATAGGCAACTTGAGGCGCGTAGAATCAAATTATTTTCCATTCGAGGGGATCTGGTCGTTTGTTTTGAGATTTTAGGTTGCTTAATAATACCCGTGCTGGATTTATGTATGCTAGATACATAGCCGAGCCTTATTGATAATCTTGCATGATGAACGGTCTAATGCGCTTGGCTATCAGAAAATAACAAGAGAATGTGAGAATGGTTTATCAAAAAAGTCGTTATTGATTCTCATTATGTTTGAAATGGTAAATTGATACTCTAGAAGGTTACTGCGTTATTTGACGCTGCTTGCGTTTTCTAGTTCAAGTGATTCGAATAAAAAAAGGGTTACTCATGATGAGTAACCCTTTTTCTTGAAACTTTTTAAAAGTTATCGCTGATCTATTAACGAATTAAGCGCTAAAGATTTGAGATAGCTCTGTCGCACATAGGTGGTACTGACGAGGGCAGTTGCGCCATGTTGTTAGCATGCGACGGTACTTCTCTAGCATTGGCATCTGGCTATTGAAGTGGTGATCGGCTTTGTCGAATTGAGGGTAAAGACCTTCAGAATCAACAAGGAAACGCACGTAGTGTACGATCTGCGCTTCAGAAGCGATATCAAAACCTAAGAACTGCAGGCGACGTTGGTCTACTTCAGCACGCTCTTGCTCTGCAAGCATTTTGTTCGACTCTTGCATTGCATGGTACATCTCCATGATGTCGATAATTTCGCGACATTCTGCTTCAGTCAAACAACCAAACTCTTTGTTAAGCTCACGCATTTGGAGTTCGTAACCACGTTCTACAATCGTTTGTAGACGCTGGTATTTCGCCGAGTTCTCAGGGTTCATTTGAGACATTAGGTAGTATTGATTTGATAGAATTAGACGCTGAGCATTGGTCATTTCCATGGGATGAGCCTCACTAAAAAACTAAATGTTATATTCTTTTGTTGCAGTAAGAGTAACAGCATTCCTACGCGTGGAAACATGATCTCAACACGGATTTAATATGATTTTTTTAATTGATAAACAAAAGTTGTAAAGAAAAGTGAAAGGATAGTTAGCGCTAGAAAAGAAAACGCCCCAATCGAAATTGAGGCGTTTAAAATAGAGGTTGAGCATCGTCTGCAGTATTAGTATTTTACGTTTGAATGATACTGGCTAAGAACAGCAACAATCTCATCCATTTTCTCTTTGCTTGGCGGATTTGTACCTTCAAGAGGGTAGTCAAAACCAAGTGCTTCCCACTTATGTGCACCCAGCTTATGGTATGGAAGCAGCTCTACTTTCTCGATGTTATCCATGTCTTTGATGAATTCACCTAGCAGATGAGCATCTTCAGGCGTGTCCGTGTAGCCAGGGACAATCACATAACGAATCCACGTTTTCTTACCGATTTTGTGTAGGTAGCGCGCAAAATCCAGAGTACGTCTGTTTGATACACCAATGAAATCGTGGTGAATCTCATCTCGCATGTGCTTAAGATCCAACATAACTAGATCAGAGGCTTCTAGGACTTCATCAACCACTTCAGTGTGCTTACGAATGTAGCCATTAGTATCAAGACAAGTGTGGATGCCTTCAGCTTGAGCTGCGCGGAAAAAGTCACGAACAAACTCAGGTTGTAGCATCGCTTCACCACCAGAACAGGTGATACCACCGCCCGATGCTTTCATGAAATGACGGTATGATTTTGCTTCGTTGATGATCTCTTCGACCGTTACTTCCTTTCCGTCATGAAGATCCCATGTATCACGGTTATGACAGTACATACAACGCATTAAGCAGCCTTGAAGAAACACAATAAAGCGGATACCAGGGCCATCGACAGTACCACAAGATTCGAATGAGTGAATGCGACCAGTTGTAGACATGAGCTATTCTCGTAGAGGAATTTATACCGTTTATTTTATTACAAAAACGGTACATAAAATAGGGTCAAATGGTAACGAGACCTTTAAAAATAAAGGCAACCACCTGTGAAGATGATTGCCTTTATTAAACTTGAAAAGTAAAGGACGAAAGCCCTTACTGGTGGCTAGAAGAAAGCAAACATTGTGATACCGCCAGTGGTGTACACTGACTCTTTCGCTTCTTCGTAATCCGGTGTTTTTGCGGTTAGCGCTAAAGAGGCACCAACGTATCGGTTATACCAAGCGACACCCAATACAGCAGTTGCTTGAATGTTCTCTAAAGTCACATCGTAGATCGCTGGATCTTCGTTGTTTTTATTAGCGTACTCATCAACACCTGAGCGATCGCCTTCGATAGTCAGGTCGTTGAATCGGTAGCGACCTTCGAGGCCTGCATAGGTAAACCAACCAGCGTTTGATGCGCCGATCATGCCCGGTTTGAATGGGTTTTCTGTGGTGATGTTAGCTGCACCAAAGTTACCGCCTAAGTCTGTACCCCAACGAAACATGAAGCCCGTTGAAATGTCACTTCTAAAGTTACCGACGTTGATTTCAGAAACGTTAGAGATTTCGTAGTCAGTATTCGCAAGAGCTTGATTACGCATTAGGTTGAAATGGCTTAGGTAACCAACGCTTCCCGCCCATTCATCATCGACTTGGTATTCCCAACCCATCGGCTCATCCGACTTAGTGATTGAGTGAACCAGCTTTTGAGCATCTTCAGACAGTGCACGTTCGCCCGTAGTACCAAACGTGATATTAAAACGCTGGGCTTGCTGTGGGTTTAAGCTGATGTAATTGAATTCAGTGTGAAGGTAACCTGCGTATGGGCGATCATTAGGCGATGGCGTTTCTAACTCAATGTCAGAAGGCGTATACATCTTGTGGCCAATGGTGATTTCCCACTTGTCTAGAGAGCTTGCGCCCCAGTAGGAAAGACTCAATGGTTTTACCCAGTTATATGGCGTAATACTTGATGATGTGTAACCCAGAAATAAGCCGTTGGTATAGTCTTGGTCGACACCAAAAATACCATCATTATCTAAAGCAAAAGTTAACGTAGAACGCTCAGAGGCTAAAGATGAGAAAGAGAGAAGAATCAGGGGTAAACAACGCAGGTATTTCATGGAGCAGTTACTCTTAAATTATGAACCGCGATATTACCGTAATTTGACAGAATTTGTGGAAAAAAAGTGAATGGCAGGGTGCTTTTTTGCTCAACCTAACATTTCGCGGGATAGGTGAGTGTAGTGCGATTTATTTCAGATATAAAAAAGCCCCGCACATTGGCGAGGCTAATATTATTTACTGTCTATTGAGCGTGAGCTTATAGAGACTCAGTAAATGTACGTGCGATTACGTCAGCTTGTTGCTCTGCAGTTAGAGAGTTAAAGCGAACAGCGTAACCAGATACACGGATTGTTAGCTGAGGGTATTTCTCAGGGTGCTTAACTGCGTCTTCAAGAGTTTCGCGGTTAAGAACGTTAACGTTAAGGTGTTGACCACCTTCAATGCCAGCTTCGTGGTGGAAGTAACCATCCATTAGGCCTGCAAGGTTAGCACGTTGGCTGTCTTGTTCTTTACCTAGTGCGTTTGGCACGATAGAGAACGTGTAAGAGATACCATCTTGTGCGTCAGCAAACGGTAGTTTACCTACAGACGTTAGTGATGCTACAGCACCTTTCTCATCACGACCGTGCATTGGGTTTGCACCAGGAGCGAAAGGAGCGCCAGCACGACGACCGTCTGGAGTGTTACCAGTTTTCTTACCGTATACAACGTTAGACGTGATAGTAAGAACTGACTGTGTAGGGATAGAGTTACGGTAAGTCTTAAGCTTACGGATCTTGTTCATGAACGTAGAAACTAGTTCACAAGCAATATCATCTACACGAGAGTCGTTGTTACCGTATTTAGGGTAATCGCCTTCGATTTCGAAGTCAGTTGCGATACCGTCTTCGTCACGGATTGGCTTCACTTTAGCAAACTTAATTGCAGACAGTGAGTCAGCAGCAACAGAAAGACCAGCGATACCACAAGCCATAGTACGACGAACGTCACGGTCATGAAGAGCCATTAGAGACGCTTCGTAGCTATACTTGTCGTGCATGTAGTGAATGCTGTTTAGTGCAGTCACGTATTGCTTAGCTAACCAGTCCATGAATGTGTCTAGGCGACCCATTACGTCATCGTAGTTAAGAACTTCGTCAGTGATCTTGTCTGAAACAGGACCAACTTGCATCTTAAGTTTCTCGTCCACACCGCCGTTGATTGCGTAAAGCATTGTTTTCGCAAGGTTAGCACGAGCACCGAAGAACTGCATTTGCTTACCAACGATCATTGGAGATACACAACAAGCGATAGCGTAATCATCAGACTCTAGGTCAGGACGCATTAGGTCATCATTTTCGTACTGGATAGAAGAAGTATCGATAGATACCTTCGCACAGAAACGCTTGAAGCCGTCAGGTAGTTGCTCAGACCAAAGAACAGTGATGTTTGGCTCTGGAGAAGGACCCATAGTGTATAGCGAGTTTAGGAAACGGAAGTTCGAACGCGTTACTAGCGTACGACCGTCGATACCCATACCACCCATAGACTCTGTTGCCCAGATTGGGTCGCCAGAGAACAGCTCATCGTACTCAGGAGTACGTAGGAAACGAACCATACGCAGTTTCATTACGAAGTGGTCGATCATTTCTTGTGCTTGTTCTTCAGTGATCTTGCCAGCAGCGATATCACGCTCGATGTAGATGTCTAGGAAAGTCGAAGTACGACCTAGAGACATTGCAGCACCGTTTTGAGATTTAACAGCAGCTAGGTAGCCGAAGTAAGTCCACTGGATAGCTTCTTGAGCTGTTTGAGCTGGCTCAGAGATATCGAAACCGTATTTCTCAGCCATTTGCTTGATTTGACCTAGAGCACGATGTTGCTCAGAGATCTCTTCACGCAGTTGCATTGTTTCTGCTAGGTTTTCACCGTTTTCGAATTGCTCTTGAAGAGAAGCAAATTGAGCTTGCTTGTCTTTCATTAGGAAATCAATACCGTAAAGTGCAACACGACGGTAGTCACCAATGATACGACCACGGCCGTAAGCATCAGGAAGACCAGTCAGAACACCAGACTTACGACATTTTAGGATATCAGGAGTGTAGATATCGAAAACGCCAGCATTGTGTGTTTTGCGGTATTCTGAGTAGATTTTTGAAACCATTGGGTCAAGAGTTTCACCGTATGCTTTACAAGAACCTTCAACCATACGTACACCACCGTTAGGGATGATTGCACGTTTTAGTGGCTTCTCAGTTTGTAGACCAACGATAGTCTCAAGATCTTTCTCAATGTAACCTGCATCGTGAGCAGTAATGGTAGAGATAACAGAAGTATCGAAATCTACAGGTGCTTTAGTTGCGTTTTCCTGTTTGATACCTTCCATTACCGAAGACCAAAGCTTGTTAGTTGCTTCAGTACCCTCAGAAACTAGGAAAGACTCGTCGCCTTCATACGGCGTGTAGTTCTTTTGAATGAAATCACGAACGTTTACTTCGCTTTGCCACTCACCTGCAGCAAAATCTTCCCAAGCTTTAGCAAATTGCTCTGCCATGACATACCTACCTTTTTAGTAGAAAAAATACGTACATTAACACTGTTGAGCCAGCGCCCCTCGTAAGGGTAGTACACTCTTATTAATAACAATATATATGAGCATATAAGCATCATATGGTTATATATATTGTCACTACCTTTTATATGTTGTCTTTACTCTATGTATTCAAGACTACGCTAAAAAATTTCTGCAAACCTTAAACTAAATCAATAAATGCCAAAAAAAGTTGAAAAAATTTGAGTGGCAGGGGTTGCCACCCAAACTTTTTTTTAATCCTAATACTACTTTTGTGTAGTAAGGACTATTATAGCCAAGCTTTTAGACCATACTGACCTTCTAGCATACCAACTGCAAGCATTGCCACTAGACAGATAACTAAAACGCCAACAGGGATAACAATCTTATCTACAAATGATAGACGCTTTGCACGCTCTTTATCACCAATTAGACCATTATTATCAAGAAGCATAGTTAGTGCCCATGCTAATACTGGGTTAACAACCGCTGAACCAAAGATACAGATACCAGCCGCTTGAGAATCTTTTGAATCTTTAACCATCTGCATACCTGCTTCAAGTAGAGGTAGAGATACACCTACAAGTAGCGCAACACGCATCACTGGTGGCCATACTGCTACGTCCATCGGGAAACCAAGAATCGCAACAATAATACATAGAGAACCAAGCAAGATTGCGCCGCCAGGAATTGGACGTTTCGCGATTGCTGCTGGGATCATGTAAGTACCCCAAGAAGATGTGATGTTACCACCACCAACTGCAGTACCTACCATTTGACGAACAGAACACATAGTCATTGTGTCATCAACATCCATCAGAACTTTTTCAGAGCGTTTAGGGTAGTTCAGTTCTTGGAAGATACGGTGACCTAGGAAGTCAGGAGACCACATTGCTACAGCAAGGATTGCAAATGGTAGAGATGCGATGAAGTGTTCAACGTTTGGCAAGCCAAGCATCCAACCTTCAGAAGTAGAACCCCACCAGTAAACTGGGTTTAGGTTTGGAATACCCATTTCAGTTTCGAATACGATGTCGAAACCAGCACCTAGAACTAATGCAATAGCAAGGCCTGTGAATGCACAAACAGGGATAGCTAACCAACGCTTGTTCACTTTTGCTAAGAAAGCGTAGATAGCAATAGTAATAGCAAGAACGATTAAACCAACGTAACCCATGCTGCCCGCTTCAACGGTAGAAGATTGAAGACCAACCGCCCACTCTTGAATTGAGTTGATTTGGCTCATGGTACCGGTTAAGCCTAAGAATATGAGCAAGCCACCTGCTGTACCTTCAGAAGTTAGGTTAACAAGTTTAGATCCGCCTTTTAGGAAACTTAGGATGAGACCGAACACACCGATCAGGATGGCCAATGCAAGAGGGTGAGCACCAGCGAGAGCGATGGTACCGATAAGAGGGATCATTGGGCCGTGGTTGCCGGCAAGGTTTGCTTTAGGGTTAAAGAAACCAGAAGCAAGGATACAAAACAGTAGTGCAGGAATAAGCATTTCTACACGAGCGACTTCAATTGCGAAGTCTTTACCTAGGTTTACGTGATCCCAAGCTTGAGTTAGGCCATCAGCCCACGACATCATTACTGCAGAGTACATCGCAATGATACCAATAGTACCAGCAAGTGCAGGAACAAGATCTTCAAGTTCAAAGCGGAAGTCACGACCTGGAAGGTTTAAACCGAAGCGGCGAGGCTTCATGATTTGAAGTTCGTGATCTAGATAATCTGAGCGGCTCTCAAATTCAGAAGCAGGACGGTGTAGCTCTTTATAGCTTTTCTCTTCTACTTCAGAGTTCGCATTATTGACAACGTCTGACATAGATTCCTCATATTTTTTGTTAGTAATTCTAAAATTGAATTCTATAAGTTCGCGTAATTGCGTTATTTCTTAGTTATAACTCATTAACATTATGTTGCACGGTTTTGCTGTGCTTTATGCAGTTAAGTTAAAAGAAATGTTTGGCATTTTTAATGCCTTATTTTGTGTTGAGGAGTCTAACAAGCTTACCCTTTAGGGTGATTGATCTTGATCACTTTATGAGTATATGTGAAAGAAAGCTACAAAACGCAGCGATTCATTAACTTCCCATTGATGAATCGTGTAATTAGTTTTCACAAATTGACGTTTACCTATCTTCTTCGAGCCTTTGTCGTCATGGCTCGAGTTCAATACTCAATTCTTACTGAGTTATTTCACTATTACTTGCTTCCCAACTGTTCCGAGTGAAATGCTTACAATGTAATAACCTTAAAATAATTGTGCCTTACGGTGTGTATGTAGTGTTGAGCGTGCAGATTATATTTTGCAGATCTCGGCGTATCTAAGTTCACAAAACTTGTTTTTCTTGTGAGACATCAAGCTACGTGAATCTCATTTTGATTAACTTTATTTAAACAATGTAAGGGGTGTAATTGCAGCTTATTGATAGAACTCATTCATTAAATTGAGGCGAAAACGCTACCTTTTGCATAATAAGTCAGAGTGAATCGCTATTTATTCCAATTTATCAGGTTAATAATTTGTTGCATGTTGTTTCGTGTGGTGCTAGTTTGTATCGCATGAAAAGGTCGGAGTACCTTGCATTTTCACAAACTTGGGAGAGAAAGCGCATGAAAGATGTACCAGCGCTGGACATAAAGGATCTACACAAAACGTTTGGTCAAAATGAAGTTTTAAAGGGAATTTCACTTTCTGCGCATAAAGGCGATGTTGTATCGATTATCGGATCTTCAGGGTCGGGTAAAAGTACTTTCCTTAGATGTATCAACCTTTTAGAGACACCAACTGCAGGCGAGATTTGGGTTAATGGCGAATTAATTCAAATGAAAAACAACCGCCAAGGCGTATCTGTTCCTGCCAACGAAAAACAAGTACAGCGTATCCGTTCACGCTTAGCGATGGTTTTTCAAGGCTTCAATCTTTGGTCTCACCTGACCGTTCTCGAAAATGTTATCGAAGCACCCGTTCACGTATTAGGTGTACCTAAAGCTCAAGCGATTGAAAATGCAGAACTACTACTTAAAAAAGTAGGCTTGTATGAGCGCAAAGATTACTACCCAGGTCATTTATCCGGTGGACAACAACAACGAGCGGCAATTGCTCGAGCGTTAGCGGTTGATCCGGAAGTGATGCTGTTTGATGAGCCAACATCAGCACTTGACCCTGAGTTAGTAGGGGAAGTACTCGGTGTAATGCGAGATCTAGCAGAAGAAGGAAGAACCATGCTTGTGGTAACACATGAAATGGCTTTTGCTCGTGACGTATCAAACCATGTGATGTTCCTGCACCAAGGTCTAGTGGAAGAACAGGGCGATCCAGCTAAACTGTTTACGGAACCTGAATCTGAACGTTTACAACAATTTATCTCATCGATTTACTAATCAGAATTGAAACGCCGTTGCCAACGGTAAACAGCGACGGTGTGAACAATAAAACACAACAAGTAAGTTAATAAGCAACAACAAACACAATATTAAAACTAGCAAAACATAAAAACCTAAATCACAGGAGTAGGGATATGAAAAAGTGGTTATTAGTCGCGGCACTTGCTGCAACTGCTGCAACGGGCGTAGCTCAAGCAAAAGAATGGAAAACAGTACGCTTTGGTATTGAAGGTGCTTACCCTCCATTTAGCTGGACAGAAGCTGACGGGTCACTGAAAGGCTTCGATGTCGATATGGCTAACGCACTTTGTACTGAAATGCAGGTGCAGTGTAAGATCGTTGCACAAGACTGGGATGGTATCATTCCTTCTCTACTTGCTCGTAAATATGATGCGATCATCGCGGCAATGTCTATCACGGAAGAGCGTAAGAAAAAAATCGACTTCACTGGTAAATACGCACTTATCCCAAACAAGTTCATCGCTAAGAAAGGTGCAGGCCTTAACTTTGATGATCTAAGCGGTCAAAAGATTGCAGTTCAACGTGCAACAACTCACGATAAATACCTAACAGACAACTACGGCGATACAGTAGAGATCGTTCGTTACGGTTCATTCGACGAAGCTTACCTTGATCTAGCAAACGGTCGTGTTGCTGCTGTACTAGGTGATGCATCTGCTCTAGAAGAAGGCGTGCTGAACAAAGCTGGTGGTGAAGACTACGAGTTTGTTGGCCCCTCTCTAACGGATCCTAAGTGGTTCGGTGAAGGTATGGGTATTGCTGTTCGTAAGCAAGACAAAGATCTGACTAAGCAATTAGATGCGGCAATCCTTTCACTACGTGAAAAAGGCATCTACCAAGATATCGCGGCTAAATACTTCAACTACGACGTATACGGTCAGTAATCTTTAGCGTCAATTCTTAAGGGAGAGGTTCTCCTCTCCCTGTCTTACCAACTTTTTCGCAGTTCTGTTGGAATCCATTATGTTTGATTTACAAGGATATGAAGCGTCGATCCTGAAAGGGGCGGTGCTCACAATCGAAGTTGCCTTGCTGTCGCTAATTTTAGCTATGGTTCTTGGTATGCTAGGTGCCTTAGCAAAACTCGCGCCTTATCGCTGGGCTCGTGCTATTGCAACCCTCTACACAACCGTTATTCGAGGCATTCCTGATCTCGTCTTGATGATGCTGATTTTCTTTGGTGGACAAATCCTTTTAAACAACAGTTTGTATTCCATCAACGAGTGGCTCAATGAGTGGTTCACATCAAGTGATCCTAACCACGAATGGACCGCTTACTTACCTGATTATATTGATGTCAGTCCATTTGTTGCTGGTGTCTTAACCATTGGCTTCATCTTTGGCGCCTACATGGCTGAAACCTTCCGTGGTGCAATCATGGCGGTTGATAGCGGTGAAATGGAAGCAGCAAAGGCCTATGGAATGGGACCTGTTCTAGCGTTCCGTCGTATTCTATTACCGCAAATGATTCGTCACGCACTGCCGGGTTTTGGTAACAACTGGTTGGTTTTACTTAAAACTACCGCGTTGGTTTCCATTATTGGCCTAGAAGACATGGTACGTGTTAGTGCACTGGCGGCGGGTTCAACCAAAATGCCATTCACTTTCTACATGACTGTGGCGATTATCTTCTTATTCTTCACAAGTGTTTCAACGGGCTTACTTAAGCTGGTTGAACGTAAATTCAGTATCCACGCGAGGTAGTTATGGACTTTTCATTGATAATTGAAAGCCTGCCGATTTACCTTGGTGGTTTATGGACAACGGCTTGGATGGTTTGCGTTGCTTTGATCATTGGCTTATTCGTCGCCATACCACTAGCTATCGCTCGTAACAGTCCAAATATGCTGATTAATGCTCCGGCTTGGTCATTCATCTATTTCTTCCGTGGTACGCCATTACTGGTTCAGCTGTACCTGATTTACTACGGTATGGACCAATTCTTCCCAGTGAAAGACACATTATGGGAAAACGCATGGTTCTGTGCTTTGGTGGCATTCATTCTTAACACGTCAGCTTATACCGCAGAGATCATTCGTGGTGCGATTAACGGCTTACCTAAAGGTGAAGTCGAAGCAGCAAAAGCTTACGGCATGAGTACACCGAAGACTTACCGTCGTATCATTTTACCAAGTGCTCTGCGTCGCGCATTGCCGGCTTACAGTAACGAAGTCATCTTCATGCTTCACGGCTCTGCGGTAGCGGGTATCGTAACCATTATGGACTTAACCGGTGCAGCACGTTTGGTTAACTCACGTTACTACGCTCCATTCGAGTCTTTCCTAACGGCAGGTCTGTTCTACATGGCACTAACGTTCATCATCATCGGGATTTTCAAATTCGCAGAGAAGCGTTTCCTTGCTTATCTAAGACCCCTTAGCTAATTGCACGGTATTCACACAGTTAACAAAACGGCGCTCATTGAGCGCCGTTCTTATTTAGGGTTTGTATAGGAATTAGTTGAGTAGCTCTTTGAAGCAAAAAGGACTTATTACACAAGCAATAAGTCCTTTAACTTTGTTTCTGATTTACTAGTTCAAAAAGCAATTAAACTTCATTAACGCCAATGAAATCACCATCAAAGGATGCATCAGTGTAGATGATGACTTCTTTGCCTCCTTTGGTGAAGCTATAAGCGGTAATCGTTTCAGTTCCATCGAGTCCAAGTTTATCTTGCATATCTTGGTCTAGCGTCACTGATGTTGCGGTTTGGTATTGGAATCCTTGCAGATGACTTGCGTCGATATCTTCAATTCCTAAAGCAAAGAATTCAGCAACTTGGTCGTCGTTCTTTGCTCTATTACCATCAAGGTCATGGTTTTGATTGAAGGTTTTACCTAGAGAAATAGTCAGTTTGTCATTAGCTGAGTCTCCCCCTATGACTGCTTCAAACCCATTGATGTTTGACCCCTTCGACATGTCGATATCGACACCACCAGGGTCATTGGCGACCAGTACATCGAACCCTTTACCACCATGGATCAAGGCGTCGTCAGCATCATAAATAACGGTGTCATTACCTGAGCCAGCTTTTATAATGTCGCTGCCTTCACCACCATCGATAATGTCATCCCCTTTACCGCCTTTTAAGGTATCTTCGCCTTCGCCGCCGGCAAGAACATCATCACCTTTGCCGCCTTTTAAGACATCGTCACCACTACCTCCAATCAGTGTATCGTCGCCTTTACCACCTTTAATTAGGTCGTTGTCTGCGCCGCCATCTAACCAATCATCACCTTTACCTCCGAGTAGTGTTTCTACGTCAGCTTCTAGCTCAACAGTGGTAACTACATCATCAAAGTCACTGTCACCACTGCCTGGATTGTCATTAAAGTGTTGGTTACCTTCACCAGCAACACCGCTATAGCCCGGAGGTGTATCAACCTGCAGATTGAAAACAACAGATTGAAGGTTATCTCCGGCTACGACAGAGATATCTTGGTCGGTGTTGGATTGAGTTTGTACTGATGAATCATTTTGGAGGTCTTCAACATTGAAAGAAAGACTGCTGCCGTCGGTAACGCCTTTATCACCGCCGTCGGGGACAATAAAGAAGCCAAGCGTTTCAATACTGTCGTCGACAGAGACTTCAAAGCTTGGTTTCTCTTGACCCGCATTATCTAGTGCTGCGTGAACATCTCCCCACACAACGTCTATATTTACACCGCCTTGATCGTCGACAGTATAATAACCATATGAGTTATTGTAGCCTGCCTCTGAGCTTTCCAAAGTGATTGAGAGAGTTCCTGAGTAATCATTGAGAGAGTAAGTACCGTCGTCATTTAAGACGAGTGAGCCATTGCTGTTGTGACCGCCCAGAATAACATCATTGCCGTGACCACCAACGAGGTAATCTGTACCATCACCACTCAACTCTAAAGAGTCGATAGAGGTAACGAAGTAATCACTGGAATCATCAGCGGTATTGTTACTATTTTTATCGAAGGCTTCACCTACAGCAGTGAATTGGATTTCATCAAATGCTTTAAAACCTGTATCTACAGGTGAAATGATAAGAAAACCGTTGTTGTTTGATGTACTTTCAGAAAAGTCATCTTTCACTAAATCGTTAGCAGTAAAGTCGCCTTCAGCAACAAGAATACCTTCACGATAAGCAGCCCAATGTCCTGTTTCATGGACTCCGCTCCCTCCTTCATTTAGGTACAAATTGGAGATGCCGACTTTCGCTGCCATGGTATGTTCATCAACGGAAACCGACAACATTTCAGATCCGTTTGTTGTTCCGTCTGGGTTATATGAGAGTCCTATCTGAGCACTCACACCACTTTGAGCTAAACCAACTACACCATAACCCGTGCCACCAGAGCTCACTCCTCCATTAGACTCGGAGACGTCAGCTTCGCTGCCATCTGGGGCATAAGCTGAAAGGTTATCGTTGTCGAGCGCGACATTATTACTGTCTTCGTCACTGTAGGTATTGTCAAAATCTAGGAAAAATTCGCCTTGCTGTTCATCGTAATAGAGAGGATTAAAGTTATCGCCGATAATGATGTCGTCGCCTTTACCGCCACGGATCAAATCGTCTCCGGAAACGGAAGTTTCATCCCAATTACCATTTGTGTCACGAGGTGTACCATCACCAACTAAGAAGTCGTTAGCCTCGTATTGATACATTTCAACATTAGCGATGAGAGCACCGTAAGTATCTTCGCTAGTATCTGTTTCTGTGGCTCTGAAAGAAAGGGTGTGGTCTCCAGGTGTCAAATCAACGTTGAGTTTTGCGGTGTACCATTGATGCTCATTACCGATTCCGTTGTTATCGAATTCGGCCACAACCTCACCATCAATTAGAACTTGAAAAGGGCTAGTATCAGTTTCACTGCCTTTATGTCTATTAGCGTATTCAAAAGTTAACTGGAATGTACCGCCACGGCCAATTGCGTCGGGCTCAACAGTGAAGACGGTAGAAGCTGTCGTATTCGTTTGGTCGCTGCCAATGCCATTATGGTTATGAGAATCAAGTTCAAGTACATTGCTGGTAGGGTGGTCGCCGGATGGAGCGCCACCAACACTCTGAAACTGAACTTCCATTAATCCTTCGGGGGTGGCATCGACGCCATCGTTGTCGTTGTCTGCTTCCCAGCCGTTAAATGAAGAGTAGGTTCCCCAACTTCCACCTAAGCCAGGCCCTCCAGCACTAGTATCTGATTGATCAACTTGAAAATTACCATTGGTGATTAGATTGTCCCCAGCGACCTTGGCTCCTCTGTCGCCGTAGATCACATCATTGTTACCACCACCTTCAACGTAATCATTACCAGAACCAGCCACAATGACATCATCGACATTATTCACGATGTCGGAGTCTCGGGCTCGAATAGATTCAGGCATACTTAATGTGCCTGATTCATCTTTTGCGTTGATAGAGTGATTCCATGATTCAACAACGTCATTGCCGTCACCAGCTAAAATCGCATCTGAACCGCGGCCAGAGGCTATAAAATCATCACCGTCTTTGGCTTTGACAATATCGTCTCCTTTCCCTGCTCTAATGGCATTGTCACTGGTGTCTCCAAGAATAATAGGGTTGTCGTTACCGTTTTGGGACTGGTCTTGACTTGGAACAGCAACCTTATTTCCGGCCTCTTGGGCTAATGTTCCAGTTACATTATTTGTTAATTGAATAGCCATTGCTATCATCCTCTGATATATCGGTTTGATATAAGAGGCAGCCCAGCCATCTCGCTTCATCCCTGAGATCTGGAGCTTTCCGTCCTCACCTCACGATGAGTTTGGCTTTTTCTTCTCGCGCTTGGTTAAATTTCTCTCATTGCCTTATAGGCGCTCACAGAGAGTGGATTGAGTAGATACTCGAGCGGTGTTTGTTGCTCAAGTAAAATCATCACTTCTGCGGGCATGCCCGGATACAATGAGATGTTTTCTAATGCTTCTAGCTCAGACTTATCTAACGATACTCTCGCTAAGTAAGCAGAAGATCCTGTGGCTTGATCGCTAATGCGGTCAGCCGAAATATGGACTAACTTTCCACGAATCGGTGGTGTTTTACGGAAACTGTATGCGGTCAGTCTTACTTGGGTATCCAACCCAATTCGTAAGGCTTCAATGTCTTCTGGCTTGACTAACGCTTCTACAATCAACTCGTCATTTTGCGGAACCAATTCCATTAAGGTTTCACCGGGTGGAACAATGGCATTTTCGGAGACCACATTAAGTCCAACCACCACACCACTTTGAGGTGCTCTTATTTCAACCCGGGTAAGAATATCTTGAGCATTGACCATAGCTTCTCTGGTTTCATTCAGCTTTCGTTCTAAATCTTGTATCTCTTCGCCGAGCGTTTTGGCGTAAGTATAATCCGCGTTGATCAGCTCTAATTTCGCTTCGGCGATGGTGCGCTTGGCGTGTCCGATTCTAGCTTTGAGGTCAGCAACGTTACCTTGTAATTGAGAGCGTTCTCGCTGTAAATCCAATAAGCGAGATTTGGATGTGTTACCGGAAACAAGCAAATCTTGGTGCATTTGTACCTGTTCTTCTAAATACTTCAGGCTTCGATTTCCGGCTAAGAATCGTTGTTGGAAGCCTTGCAGATCAAGTTTTGATTGCTCGACTTTTTGCTGTAACACATCGGATTCACCGGATTTTAACGATTGTCTTTTGCTGAAAAGTTTACTCTGCGTATCAAGTAAGCTTGATACGTTTGGGTCACTCATAAGGGAGAGTAATCTCATATCAAATTGAATTTCTTGATGACTCGCTAACTCTGATTGTAAGCGGTTCAGCCGCGCTAAATCACTTTGCCACTGAGCTCTTAGCCTTAGAAGCGATGCTTGAGCTTGTGTGTGACTTAACGTGATGAGCAGTTCGTCTTTTTGAACATGGTCGCCGTCAGAAACATGGACGATTTCTACAATCCCGCCTTCTAAGTGCTGAATGGGTTTTCGCTTTGATTCTACGATAATCACGCCTGGCGCAATGGCAGCAGAAGAAAGCGGGGCTAGGTATGCCCAAGCAGCAAAGCCACCAAGAGTAGTCACAAGAACTAACCAGATGAACACCTGTATTTTGATTGTAGAAAAGATCAGTTTTCTACCATCGTCGAAGTGAATACCTTTATCGTCATGATGAATACTAGCCATTCGACACCTCCGACGAAGCGACATTGAAGAGCGACCGGACCACTTTACTCGCTTCGCCTGCTTGCGTTATCTGGCCGTTTTTCAATTCAACAACCCAATCGACATGTCTGAGTAAGCTTGGGTTATGCGTTACCATCACGACAGAAATGGATTTCTCTTTCGCCAATTGTAATAGCGAAACAAGAAACTCTTCGCCTTCTTTGTCGAGATGGGAATCAGGCTCATCAAGCACGAGTAGCTTAGGTGAGAAAACCAATGCTCTTGCGATGGCAAGTTTCTGGGCTTGTCCACCAGATAACTGATGACCAAAAGAACCGATAATCGTTTCATATCCATTCGGTAAGGCGACAACAGCATCATGCACACCGGCTTGAATAGCGGATCTGACGATTTGGCTATCCGTAACGTTGGAATCAAATCGGGCGATATTTTGTTTTACAGTGCCATGTAAAAAGTCGATGTGCTGAGGAACATAACCGACGGTGTGTTTGAACTGATTCAGATTCCACAACTCAACATTGAGTCCATCGATAGAAATGCCACCTTTTGAGGGCGATATGCCGTTAGTGATCATTTTGCAGATGGAAGACTTACCTGACCCGCTAGGGCCTATCAATGCGACTCGATTTCCTGATTCCAGTCTTAGCTTCAAACCATTAAGAGTCGGCTTGTTAAGTTTTTCAGACGCGAACCATGTGACGTTGTCGATGACCAGATCACCTTTAATTGTTTCCAACTCGGTTCGCTCGGTATGTTTAGTATGAGAAGCAAATTCCTTAGCTAAGCGTTTGTTTGCATCCAAACCAGTTTTCCATGCTTGAATACCACTAGAGAGCATCTCAATTGGCTGGAGTGCTCTCGCCATTAGGATTGAACCCGCAATCATTCCACCAGCAGACATGGCATTTTGAATGACTAGACTTGCTCCGACAGCCATGATGATGAGTTGAAGGACCATACGTATGTAACGAGAAAATGCACTCAGTGAACAGGTGGCTTGATCTAAATGGCTTCGAGACCAGCTCTTCTCCGCCAATATTTCTTGGTAGGTCTGACTTAAACCTTGTTGTTGATGTTGGCTAAAGATCGTGGCGTGTTTTTGAAAGCACTCGTCGTTTTTTCTTTGTGTTGCGAGCTGGCTTAAGTAAGTGGTTTTAAAGTGCTTAGATTTAACCCAATGAGAAAGCAATGTTGTCATGAGAATAAAAACAACGGCACCCACACCGACTAATCCTATATATGGATGAATCGCAAACATAATAATAAGAAAAAGGGGAGTGAATGGCAGATCAAACATGACAAAGTAGGCTGGAGAAGAGAGTAGGCTCTTTACCTCACTTATATCGTTGAACAGATGTTTTTCTTTTGATTTCGATGAGAAGGAGGTTTGTTCAAATAGCTGCTGAGACGCGATAAATTCAAATTTGATCGCTTTCTTTTGTGCATACTTGGCTCTAGACGCGTCAAGGAACGCTTGGGCTGTAAGTAGGAACACAGCAATGAAAGCCAAGAATAGAAGCGTATCTAAACTTTGACTTGAGAGGACTCGATCAAACACTTGAAGGCTGAATAAGGGAACGACTAACATCAATACGCTGATCGCTCCGCTGACCACCATCATCGGAAGTAAACTACGCAGATTAATTGGATTTATACCGGCCCAAGGCTTTGCGTCCATACAAAACTCTCTCCATTGGTTGTCCAAATAGTATAGATGGGCAGTGGCGAGAATGTGAACTATCTCAAGCTTTTTGAGTGGATTTGAGCTAAGTAAAAAAAATGCACAAGCTAAACAAAAGCTTGTGCATTTTTGATTTGAAATTTAATTTGGATTTTATTTAAACGTCGACCAAATCGGAGCGTGATCTGACGGTTTTTCAATGCCGCGTAGCTCGTAATCGATGCCAGCTTCAGTACACTTATCGGCAAGCTTTTGAGTCGCTAGGACTACATCAATACGCAGGCCGCGGTTGTCTACGAAGCCTTTTGAGCGGTAATCAAACCACGAGTATTGATCATTCACTTCAGGGTGCAGCAAGCGGAAGCTGTCTACAAAGCCCCAGTCCATCAATGTTTTCAACCATTCGCGCTCTTCTGGTTGGAAAGAACATTTACCAGTTTTTAACCAACGTTTCGCATTAGGTTCACCAATGCCGATGTCTGCGTCGATAGGGCTGATATTAATGTCGCCCATCACAATCACTTGCTCATCTTTGTTGTGATAATCGTTTAAGTAAGTCATTAAGTCTTTATAGAACTGGCGTTTGTACGGGTATTTTGTTTCATGCTTGATGTTATCCCCTTGAGGGAAGTAGCCATTTAGCACGGTAACCTTTTCACCATCTTCATCTTCAAACGTCGCCATGATCATGCGTTTTTGATGGTCTTCATTATCTGTTGGGAAACCCTTCTGCACAGAAATAGGCTCTTGCTTACACAACATTGCCACACCGTAGTGGGCTTTTTGACCGTGGAAGTAAACCTTATAGCCCATTGCTTCAACATCAGCAATTGGGAAGGCTTCATCGTGCACTTTTATCTCTTGCAGACCAATCACGTCGGGTTGGTGTTTGTCGATAATAGCTTGCAGTTGGTGAAGGCGGGCTCTAAGACCGTTGATGTTGAAGCTAATTACTTTCATTTGTTTTTATACCTCTCGTAAACCTTTGTCACTGCTTGTTTTTAAAGGTTTTTGATTTGGTGGATTTCATGGTTCATCGTATTTAACCATGCTTAATAATTTCTGTCGCCACTTTGTAGAGACAAAATAGCGACATTAAATGATGTGAATACTTACAGTTACGTAGAATCTATTGAGTCTTAAGTAAATCCAAAAAGAACGCGTATTCAAGTGCGTCTTCTTTTAATCGTTTAAATCGGCCAGAAGCGCCACCGTGACCGGCTTCCATATCGGTTTTGAACAGCAACACGTTGTTGTCTGTTTTCATCTCCCGTAACTTTACGACCCATTTCATTGGCTCAAAGTATTGCACCTGTGAGTCATGCAGGCCTGTCGTTACCAACATGTTCGGGTAGTTTTGTACCTTAATGTTGTCGTACGGTGAGTACCCCAGCATGTAATCGTAGTAGGCTTTATCGTTCGGGTTACCCCATTCGTCATACTCATTGGTGGTTAGAGGGATCGATTCATCGAGCATGGTTGTCACAATGTCTACAAACGGAACATGTGCACCAATACCACGGTACAGTTCTGGTGCTTGGTTGATGATTGCTCCCATCAATAGACCGCCAGCAGACCCCCCAACGGCGAACACTTTATCTTTCGCGCCGTAGCCTTCTTCAACAAGCTCTTTGGTTACATCAATAAAGTCGTTGAACGTGTTTTGTTTGGTCAGTTTTTTGCCATCTTCATACCAAGGGCGACCAAGCATTTCTGAACCGCGGACATGTGCGATGGCATAAACAAAACCTCTATCCAGTAGGCTTAGGCGAGTTGAGCTGAAGGTAGGTTCAATCGTAGAGCCGTAAGACCCATAGCCGTATTGGTAGATTGGGTTAGTGCCGTCTTTCTTAAATAAGTCTTTACGATAAACCAAAGAGACAGGAACTTGCTTACCATCGCGAGCCGTAATCATGATTCGCTCTGATTGGTAGTTATCCGCTTCGAAATCACCTAATACGGGTGTTTGCTTCATGAGTTCGGATTCACCTGTACTTAGGTCGAAATCATAGTAAGTACCTGGCGTGGTTAAGCTGCTGTAATAGATACGAACTTTTGCGTTATCTAATTCATAGTTACTCGTTAGGTAAGCGGCAAATGCGGTGTCGTTAAATTCAAGTGGAAACTCGTGGCCTGTTGAGAGTTGGCGAACTTTCACTATAGACAAGCCATCCGCGCGTTGCTCGTAGACAAGATGGTCATCAAACAACTCGAAATCTACAAGCTGAGTATTATCGTCCGCTGGGATGACATCGACCCATTTTGAGCGATCATGCATCTCTTCGGTTGTGACTTTCATTAAACGGAAGTTGACCGCTTGGTAGTTGGTGTAGATGTAATACAAATCACCTAGCTTAGCGATGCTGTACTCTATGCCGCTCTCTTTTGGGTAGAAAGCCTCAGCTGTAGCCTTTGGGTTGTTGGCATCGATGACTGAGACACCGCTGGTTTCTGTGCTCGAATGCCAAATGTAGACCTGTTCTCCATCTTTGCTTTTACTCAAAGAGGTGTAGTAAGCACTATCGGTCTCTTCGTAGATTAACTGATCGCTTGCTTGAGCGCTGCCTAAAACGTGGCGGTAAACTTGATAACCTAGCAATGTTTGTGGATCTTTTTTGATGTAGTAGAAGGCTTGGTTGTCGTTTTGCCACGCGATTGCACTTGAAGCGCCTTCAATTTCATCTTTTAGGTATTCACCTGTTGTGAGGTCTTTGATCTTGATGGTGTATATTCGTCGGCTCAGCGTATCTTCGCCATAGGCCAACAAGTTTTCGTCTGGGCTGATCGTTAAGCCACCAATACTGAAGAATTCATGCTCTTTTGCTAGCTCGTTAACATCTAAGATGACTTGCTTGTCTGTGCCTAAAAAGTTTTTTTCACGCAGGTGAACTGGGTATTCGTTGTCGCCTGTGACCTTATTCGAGTAGTAGTAACTGCCTTTGCGAACCGGTACCGAATTGTCGTCTTTTGCGATTCGGCCTTTGATCTCTTGAAATAATTGTTTTTGTGCTGCTTGTGTATGTTTTAACACTGTATCTGCGTACTGATTCTCTTGCTCAAGCTGTTGCAAAATCTCTGGATCTTGGCGTGCATCATCGCGCATCCAATAGTAATCATCGATTCGGGTTTCACCATGAATCGTCATTGCGTGAGGGACTTTCTTAGCAACGGGTGCTTGGGTTTGCTGAGCGACGAGCTGTGATTGAGAGTAGTGGTTCATGGTTGATATTCCTTGATTGCTGCATCCGGCGACAAGCGCTATTGATACGACTAATGTGGTTAAAGCGATACGCATCTGTATATCCTCAGTGTGTACCTTACTCGTTTTAATGCCAGCATCCTTTGTTGTGAGAGTTCAGGTACGTTGGTGTTCTTCCAGTGATATTATTTATAATTGGATTCTGGATATGCACCTTCATCGTAAGTGTCTGTTATTGTTTTTAAAAAATCAAAGCAATGTTAAATGAAATTACTGATACGTGAGAGTGGAAGGAATAAATGTGCAACAAAAAGGGACACACTTTTCAGTATGTCCCTTTCCTTTGTTTAGCAAGATTCGAGTTTTACGTTAAATAGCCAATGGCATTTCGTTTGAGTGGTCAGGTTTACGATTAACCCAACGTAAACCAAGCATAGCGATGAATGACATAGCAATCATCAGGCAGCCGAGTGGCAGTTGGTCTTGAGCTGGGAAGAACGATGCCAATAGTGTTGCGATGCCAGCACCTAGGTTTTGCATACCACCTAAAATCGCACCTCCAGTACCAGCGTGGTACGGGAATGGCGAAAGTGCCCCTGTTGTTGCTGCTGGGAATAATATGCCAGCGCCCAAGAAGTAAATTGTGGCACCGCCAATCAAAGTTAATGCTGTTGTTTGACCAAACAGACCCGGTATCAATACCACTGTTGAGCCTACCAATATCGCAACCAGACCAACATTCAATGCACGGCGCTCAGAGCGACGTTGTGCGATGTAACTAGATAAGCCTGCACCGACTAAGTAACCTGGAATAGGCAAGACAAACAGCAAGCTTACTGTGGTTGCCGGTAAGCCAAGTACGCCACCAAGCAACACACCTGCCGCTGCTTCAAATACGGCTACACCAGCAAAGGTTGCGACTAATACCAATAAGAAACCTTGGAAACGTTTATCAGACAGAACGAACTTGTAGCTGTTGGCAACCGATTCATGCTTGCGTCGTTCTTTCGGCAGTGTTTCCATCATGCTCGTCATCATAGTGATCACAACAGCAATACCAAACAGCGCAAGGAATAAGTAGCTAGAACGCCAGCCGAAAACTTCTGTTAGGTAACCACCCAGTACAGGAGCCATCAATGGTGAGAAAATCACACACATGCTAATCAAGCTGTTTGCACGGTGCAGCTCTGCGCCTTCAAAACAGTCGCGAGTCAATGTACGAGACATCGCACCACCACAACCGATGCCCAAACCTTGGATAAAGCTGCCCGCTAAGAACCATTCATATTCGTGAGCGAACAATGCCACCAAAGTACCGATGATGTAGATGATCAAACCAATCACGATGATCGGTTTACGACCTAGGCGATCTGAAAGTGGGCCGTAAACAAATTGCGACAGACCATAAGGGATCAAGTAACACGCCATCACTGCCTGCAGTGAAGATGCCGAAACTAAGAACTCACCTGCCATATGACCGATAGAAGGCACGTACATCGTTTGAGTCATTTGACCTACGGCAGTCAGAATAGCGATTAAAAAGGTAAGTTTCGCTAATGGAAACGAGGCGGACATTTGCGTATCTCTCCAAAAATTAAGACGTAAAAAGCCTTAGCGCTCCATTAAAGGAGAGCCAAATGAATAAAGTGTTCAGGGAATCTAGGCGCGAGATATTAGATCTTGATTGCGGGCTTAGCAATCAAAAAGTGTGAAGTTGAGCAAGATAAAAATCTATAACTTGGATTATAAAAACTAATCCGAAGTTACTGCATTTTAAAGAGGGAGAGGGTGGAGTGGGCTTCCTTTAAATATCGATGTTCTGGCTATGTCCAAAGCGCTAAAACCTAAGCAACACAGCTAATGATTATATGAGTATATCATTTGAAATCACAGAAAAAAGGAAGAAAACACGCTCTATTAACATTTGTATAAACTTTCGTTTTATATGTAAGCAATTTGTGCTGTAATTATCCGCTAAGCTATTCGTCTAACTCATTTACATTGTGTACAGCAATTCGTTGTCGATGTGATAGTTATGGTTATGGAAGTCTTTTGGCTTAAATAAGGATATTAAATGCGCTCTCTATCGGTACAGTGGAAAATAACCCTCTTAGCAGGTTGTTGTTTAATCATTACGTCACTGTCTCTTATTGGTTTCTCGATCTACAACGCAACGAGCAATCAACAAGTCATCAAATCTCAAAGTTCAGAATCAGTTATCAATAAAACTCAGCAGTTGCTGGCGTCTGTTTCTCAGCTAAACGCTCAAGAAACTCAACGTTATGTAGACGAAGCTATTTACCGCGCAGAGATGCTTGCGGCCAGTGCTCAGTTTCTAAAAAACAATGCAGACGAAAACTTTACACCAAGTGAAGAGCTTCGTACCGCCTTGGATGAAATGGTTCGTCGCTCGGTTTTAAACTTCGACTCTATTCAAGGAGCGTATCTAGTTTTCAAGCCTGACTTGCTCGATAGTGAAGATGCGAATTATGTCGATGCTGATTATGTTGGTTCTAACGAAAAAGGTCGTTTTGCTCCTTACTGGAAGGTGGCAGATAACGGTGAAAATGTTCTAGCGAACGTTCTTTCAGAATCTATCTTGAATGATGACAGCAATAGCGAACGTTTTTACTGTCCTTTGTCTTCAGGGCAAACGTGTATTAGTACGCCGAGAGTCGTGAACAGCGGTGGTGTAGCACTACTTACGTCCTCTATTTCAGTCCCTATTTTGGTTGACGACGTTGCTATTGGTTTTCTTGGTATTGATCTAAGACTTGATGGTTTAACCAGTGTGATTACTCAATCTGACCAGAGCTTGTTTAACGGTGCGGGTAAAGCTTACGTGGTTAGTCTAGATGGTTCGGTCATCGCTTCTGATGATTCAAGCATTGCAGTCGGTTCAACTTTCCAAAGTGGCAATACAAATAGTGATTTAATGACCGACTTTATCTTTGGTGGTGAAGTGACAACGCAATGGAGCGAGAACGGTGAGTGGTTACTTGCCTTTGCACCTGTTGTTGCAGCTAACCAAACTTGGGGGGTGTTGTTTGAGATCCCAAGAGACAGTGTCGTCGCTGACGCAAATAAATTGGATTCCATCATTAGCACTAAGCTAAGTGAAGGCATCAAAACAGAAGTGATCGCCGGTACAGTGTTTATTATCTTTGGCTTAGCCATTATCGCGTTTGCCTCGTTGTCTATTGTGAAGCCGATTCGTCAGGTTGTGGAAAGGTTGAATGACATCGCTTCAGGTGAAGGTGATTTGACGCAGCGCTTGGAAGTGAAGTCTCAAGATGAAATCGGTCAGTTGTCAAAAGGATTTAACCTGTTCCTAGATAAGCTGCAACACACAATCAAAGAAGTCATTCACACCACAGAACAAGTGGCAAATACTACCAGCCAAGCGAAAGCATCAGCATCAAGTACTCGTGAAAGCAGCGAGTCTCAATTTAAAGAAGTGGATCTAGTCGCGACAGCGGCCGAAGAGATGACTCAAACTGCGGGCTTAGTGGTACAAAATGCAGAAGTGGCCGTTGATGCAGCGTGCGAAGCGAATCGTTCTGCTCAACAAGGGCAACAAGTCATCGAACTTTCAGCAGGTGAAATGAGAAAGCTGGTGGAGCGTATGTCGAGTGCTGTTCCTATTGTTGAAGAATTGGCAAAAAATAACGGAAACATCACCGAGATCTTAAGTGTGATTGAAGGGATCTCTGAGCAAACTAACTTACTGGCATTGAACGCGGCGATTGAAGCGGCTCGTGCTGGCGAACAAGGTCGAGGTTTTGCTGTTGTTGCGGATGAGGTAAGAAACCTCGCAAGTCGCACCCAGTCATCGGTTGGTGAGATCAGAGCGGTGATCGACAAGGTTCATGCTGGAACTCAAGATGTCGTTGAAGCAATACAAGAAGGCAATATCCTAGCTAACGATACAGCACTACACGTTCAGAAAGCAGTTGAAGATCTGGGGTCGATCTTTACTTCTATTGAGGCGATCAGTGATATGAACAGTCAGATCGTTCGAGCAGCCGAAGAGCAACAATCGGTTTCCGGTGAAGTAAATCAAAGCGTGGTTAATATTCGCGATTTGAGTGCGAAGATCTTGGAGCAAGCCGCGGCTTCTGAGCAAGTCGGCAATGAAATTGACCAACTGTCTCAACAACAACAGAAGTTGGTCAATCAGTTCAAGGTATAAGCATTAAGCCTTAACCAGTTCTTGAATAGAAAAAGGGACAAATGAAGATTTCATTTGTCCCTTTTTTAATTGTTTATTTAGAGGCTATGCAATAACCAGCGGTTGACGCTGCTTACTCTTCGATAAACCAGTAGCCTTTGTTGACCAATTCAGTCACGACAGTTATGCCCGAAGGAGATAGGGCAGTAGCCGAGGTAATCATGGTCTCATCGCAAAGTATGTTGAGTAACGAAGAATCCGCTTCATCAACCTTAACCACTTCGCCATTGATGTAAGCAGTGTTGCTTTCATTTTCGTGGTAGAGCGCCTTTAAGCCTGATACTCGGTGAATCTCACCTTCAGACTCTAAGTGTTGAGCGATCTCTTCTTGAGTCCATAGTGGCTCTGGAGCAACGATATCAAGCTGGTGGCGTGATTGGCTTAGCAGACAACCCATGAATTCACTGATGGTTTCAGGTTGCTCTAGTGCAGATTTCAACATGTCTGTGAGATTGCTTAAATCCGATGAACGAATTTTTCCGTAGCCTTCTTGCATTTTGAATTCTGGATCGTGCAGGTGTACGTCACCCATATCATGAGCAAGCACAAAATCGGCAAAGTTGCTGATCAGTTCTTGTTCTTTAGGCGAGCGGTAGCCAATAGAGTAGCTCATTGACGGCTCTAACGTGCTCCCTTCATGTGGGAAACCTGGTGGGATATAAAGGATATCGCCCGGCTCTAAAGTTTCATCAATGATTGGGTCAAAACCTTCAATTTGACGAAGTGCAGACGCTTGAACAGTCTCTTTGTATTGGCCAACATCTTTAGCGCCAACCTTCCATTGACGTTTGCCTTGACCTTGAATGATGAAGACATCGTATTGATCAATATGTGGGCCTACGCCGCCTTCAGGTGCTGAGTAGCAGATCATGAGATCGTCGAATAACCAGTTTGGTAACGCTTGGAACGCCTCAGTCAGCTGATTTGCGCCTTGGTGCCAGTGGTTCGCTGCTTGAACGATCAGTTGCCAATGAGTTTCGGTTAATTCGCCAAACTTTTCTTCAGAGAATGGGCCGTGTTCTGCAGTCCACTGATTGTCGAGGTTAGAGACAAAGCGAGAATCCACTTCTTCTTCCATCGATAAACCAGCAAGTTCTTCCGGCGAAATTGGGTCGACGAAGTTTTGGAAGCCACCCTTTAAGATGGTTGGTTTTTTATGCCAGTAGTTTTCAAGAAACTCGGGCATAGAAAAGCTGAGTTGGTACATGTGAATCCTGTATATTTTTATGCTAGATGCTAGATGCTAGATGCTAGATGCTAGATGCTAGATGCTAGTTTGGCTTGTAAATCTTGCTGGACAATTTTGATTGCTTCTAACGCGACTTTTGGATCGATTTCGTTGCTTTCGAGCAGATAGATCAGGTCGACAGCTAACTTAACTTCTTCTGGTGCGTTATCCAGTGGTGATGGTGTGTTATCAGTGTTCATTTCGCTTAGGGTTCTCTAAGTTAATCAGTCTCTCAATATTTTTCATTGAGTCTTCACAGCGTTCTAATCGCTCTTTTGCTAACTGCCAAGCCTCTTCCGCTTTTTTCTTACTGTGGCGAGGCGCAGAATCAAACGCTAACTTTCGTACTCGTACTAAATCGACCAATCGCTTTTGCCAGTCTTGGTGCTGGGCGAGTTCGTTGTATAGGTCGTTCAGGGTTTTCCCTGACTTGCTTTTTCGGTCCAAGCGTAAATCGTGGTTGGCTAACTCTCTTTGGATTGCTGCAATCTGATTGGTCAGCTTTTCTGTCAGGTAGTTGGCTCTGGACGCGGTCAGTTGATTTGAGGTTTGTTCACGTACAATGGTGCGGTACGTTGCCTGAGTTTCAAGTGCATAGGGAAGCAAAACAGAGGCGCCGCATTTAAATAAGGCTCGGTCAAACAAGGCTTGATGATAAGCCCCTCGAGATTTGTCAACCTGCGAGCAATGGCCAATCAAGGTATCAATAACACTTTTTAGCTTTGAAAATTGATTCATTTCACTTCCCGTTGGCTACTGCCTATAAGTTCACAAACCAAGCTTCGTATGCCAGTTTAATTGCAAGTACGCTTACAACTGTAACAAACACAGGTCTTATAAATGTAGCACCGAACCGAATAGCAGAGTGAGCGCCAACAAATGCACCGGCCATCAAACAAAGGCCCATGGTTAAACCTAGAACCCAATCAATATGACCAAGAATCGCGAAGGTCACCAAAGAGGTAAAGTTACTGGTAAAGTTCATGGCTTTGGATAGACCAGAGGCAAGTAAGATGTTTAAGCGATAAAGCGCCATAGAGCTTACCGTCCAAAACGCGCCAGTTCCTGGGCCAGCAACCCCATCATAAAAGCCAAGAATGAATCCTTGGTACTTTTGTTTTCTCTTAAGCACAGGGCATGGCTTAGGAGACACATTATGGCTCACATCTGGAGTCTTATGAAAAATGGTATAGACCGCTGCGGCAAGAATGACTAACGGCAATACCTTCTCTAACCACTCGGTGCTAATGGCATCAACAGTGAGTGTGCCGATTGTCGCACCTATTAAAGTAGATATGAATGCATTGACCCAACACTCAGGCTTGAACAGCTTTTTACGGTAGTAAGTGAATGCAGCTGTAGATGAAGCGAAAGTCGCTGCAAGCTTGTTAGTACCCAATGCGATGTGTGGCGGTAAACCAAGCGATAGCAAAGCTGGAACGGTTAACATCCCTCCGCCACCTGCGACAGCATCAATAAAGCCTGCTGCAAATGCAACCAGAGCAAGTATGACCAACATGGTTGGCTCAATCATTTCCATAAATAGCTAGTGTTCTCGTTATCGGCTGATAGGGCAGCCACATGAAAAATCTATGGATTAGTCATGTTGGGTTGTGAATGCAAGGGCCTAGCGATGAAGGCCCATAACTACCTCAAGGGCAGGGGATATTAGTATTTTATTGTTCTTTTAAAAGGCGGTAGTGAATCGAGTAGGGACTTTCCGTATCGCTTCGTTACTATGCGTCTATCAAGGATCGTGACTTTACCAGAATCTCTTTCCTTACGCAGTAGTCTACCCACAGATTGAATAAGCTTTTTACTCGCATCTGGAACAGTAATCTGCATAAAAGGGTTGCCACCGCGTGATTCAATATATTCTGAATGTGCTTGCTCTACAGGAGAGGTAGGAACACCAAAAGGAATCTTGGTAATCACGAGGTTTTCAAGAAGCTCACCCGGTAGATCAAGACCTTCAGAAAAGCTGCCAGTTCCAAAAAGAACGCTGGTTTTACCTTGGTCTATTAGCTTTTTATGTTTTTTTAGAATTTCAGTTCGTGAAGTATCGCCTTGAACCTGCAATGCCCACGACTTTTTAACGAAATCTGTTGTTAAAGCCTCTGCAACTTTGTTCATTTGCCAGTAAGAAGAGAATAGAACGAGATTGGCTTTTTTGTCTTCTATTACCTTAGGCAAAATTTCAATAAGATATTCGGTAAACTGAGGTGCTTGTGGTTCGTACTTCATTGCCGGAACGATCAGCTCAGCTTGATTCTGGTAATCAAACGGTGATGCCAAAGCCAAAAACTGTACGCCATCTTCTGCTTTTTGGCTGATACCTGCTTGATGACAGAAAAAGCTAAAAGAGTTGAGCGCTCTCATGGTCGCAGATACTAATACGGCACCCACACAGCGGCTCCAGATTTGTTGATCCAGTTGCCAACCTACCTCTAGTGGCGAAACATTCACAACGAAATCGCCTTCGCTTTCTTTATTCAGTTCGAGCCAACGAGCCAAAGGAGCACCTTTTTCTCTCTTCGGTTCAGCCATTAAGCGCCAAACTTGAGCAAGGTTTTCTGTTCTTTGTATATAGAAGCCAATTTCTGCCAACGCAGGCTCTGCAAGTTTTGCTGAAAGCTCCCCATCTTTAACTCGTTCTGCTATCAGGTCTGCAATCTTCGCAACAGCTTGGCTCGCCTTTTGTGTGAGTTGCTTAAGGTCTTTAGATTCATTCTCTAGCCACTCAGGTAAGTCGCCATGTTCGAAGCGATACAAGCCGTCTTCAAAGTGGCTTGCGTCAAACTGTTTGCTCATTTGAGTCAGAGTAGGGATCAGTTGTTGTACGGAGTCCTGCAATTCATTTCTAAATCGGTGGACACGCTTTTCGTCCGCTAAACCAGAAAGCTTAGTGATCGATTGATTTAAACGCTCTAACCAAGAAGCCGCACCTTTTAAACTGGCAGCTGCAGAGGAGTGATCTCGAGCGACATGAGGTAAATGGTGTGCCTCGTCGAATATATAGATGCTGTTTTCTGGCTCTGGAAGAATAACTCCGCCACCTAGGTCAGCGTCGGCCATCACCAAACTGTGATTAGCGATAATCACATCTGCTTTATCTAGCTCTGAACGCGCTTTCTGGAAAGGGCAATCTCTGTGAGTTGGCATACTGTTATTGCAGCTGTGCTTATCACTAACAATCATCTGCCAAATCATGTTGTCGATGGGTTTTGGCCACGAATCACGGTCACCATCCCATTTACCTTGGGTTAGGCTACGATACATGGTTTGAAGTTGGTCGATATCCTTCTTCTTTGGCTTAGATTCGAACATGGCCATTTGTCCGCCATCAACCCCGCAGGCAGCGGCTAGCTTTTCGGAACAACAATAACGCTGTCTGCCCTTCGCTAATATGAAAGAAAACTCTCGATCAGTCAGTCTTCTATATAGAGGGAGATCTTTATTGACGAGCTGTTCTTGTAGCGCAACCGTCGCCGTTGATATGACTATTTTTCGGTTATTGAGCACAGCGACAGGAATAGTTGCCATTAAATAAGCCAGTGATTTCCCGATCCCGGTTCCCGCTTCTGCAACAATCATGCGATTACTTTTGTGGTATTGACCACAAAGTGTCTTCGCTATTTCTGCAACAAGGTAATTTTGAGCACGTCGAGGTACAAAGTTGTCCAACTGATCTTGGAGGTTTTGATAACTGGTGCGAATAGATTTTTGAATTTTAGTAGTTAGCATACTGTGACCTACGTAACGGAGCGAGGATAGTAGCACATATCACTAGTCGGTACATTTACGGTGAAATAGCTTGCTTTTGAATCAAAGGTAGATCTTGTTCACAAAAAAAAACTGAACCATCAGGAACTTAACTATTTTATTTATGTTGCGAAATATAAATATTAAAAAAGACTTGCTTGTAGGTGTTAAATCCTGAGGCGTGGCGTTTTTACAAGTTGTTTGTGGTGTTAAATGCTGTTTTGTTCTTTTTTTGGATTATTATATTTTCTGATAAAACTAAGGATAAGCTGCTCGTAAAACTATGAAAAAAAATGTAAGTAGTTGATTTTGATTGCTTTGTGTTTTTTTTAGGTTTGTTTTTAGTTTATTTGACACGCAGGATAATCTTTTGCAATCTAGACCTCGAAATTTAGTGACGGTGATTAACCAACAAAGAGTGGTAATGACCAGTCATAAAAATAAAAGGGAACCGGGCAAGGATCTCCCATTCTTAGAAAAGGCAGTGGATTTATTATGAAAAAGACTCTATTAGCGCTAGCTATCGCAGCTACAGCAACTTCTGTAAACGCAGCAGAAATTTACTCTAACGACGATACTAAAGTTGGCCTAAAAGGCGAGGTAGATATCTACCTACAACAATCTGAAGTAGACGAGACTCTAACTAAAACAGTTAAAAACGAAGCTGACGTTTCTACTTGGGCTAAAATTCAACTAGACGCTGAGCAGAAGCTTAACGACCAGTTCACAGCATTCGCATCTTTCGAAATCGAAACTGACGGCAGCAACGCTAAGTTCGATGACGTTCTAGCTGGTTTTAAAACTGACACTTGGGGTATGGCTTTCGGTGAAACTGGCGACCTAGCAGAATCTGCTGACGCTATCCAGAAAGATGATATCACAAACGAAGGTAACTACATGGGCTCTACTGGTGGTCACCACCGCGAGTCTTCTGGCCACGGCGCTGTATTCAAAGGTCAATTCGTTGAAGGTTTCACAATCGTAGCTGACGTTAACACTGATTCTACTGAAGACGTTGACAACACTTACGGTATCTCTGCAGATTACGCATTCAGCAACTTCTCTATCGGTGCTTCTTACATCAGTGGTGACGCTGCTAAAGACGTAGATTACTCTCTTGCTGGTGTTTCTGCTTCTGCTGAATTTGGTGGTTTTTACTTAGCGCTTACTTACGCACAGTTTGAAGGCAACCAAGGTTACGGTTACTGGGACCTATCTGACATCGCTGCTGATTCTTACGGCAACGGTGAAACTATGGGTATCGCAGCTGCTTACCAAATCGACGCTGTTCGTCTATACGCTACATACTCTGTAGCAACAACTGACGAAATCGCTACAGCAGCGGGTACTTCTAAGATCTCTGATATCGACTCTACTAACCTAGTTGTTGGTGTTGATTACGCATTCCGTGACAACATCCTATTCCTAGCTGAATACCAAACTGCTGATTTCGAATACGCATCACAAACTCTAGATGCTGACGGCGTTATCGCTGGTGTTTACTACACATTCTAATCTGTAGTTAACTATGCTATACAAAAGCCAGCTATTAGCTGGCTTTTTTACATTTATTGATTAAGGAATCGTACATGAACAAGTGGTATTTGAGTTTTGTCTGTCTATTCTCTGCACCATACGCAACGGCTGCTCTTGATTTGGCTTCTGGTATTTCGCTAAATACTTTGAACGGTGAGGTTGTTGAAAGTGTGGAAGACGCTGTATTCACCTCAGGTGAAAACCAACTCGTTTTAGATTACACAGGGTATTTGAGCGATAAAGGCAAACGCGAGTTTATCAGTACAGTTCCTTACATTATGGTAGTTAATGTTCCCGAAAATGCTGATGTTGATATTGATCTTCTAAGTAGAAAGTACGCTAAAATCGAAAAAAATGTAGACAGAGAACTTCCTATATTCAGTATTTCGGTAAATGGTGATGAAGTAGAATTCGAGCAAGAAGTTTTGCCTCCATCTCAAGGTGCACTGCCTTACAGCGATATCCCTCAGTTGGTTAAAGACTACAACCAAGAAAGAGGCTTAGTTTTTGATTCTGGAAAGATTCGCTCATTGAAAGAAGAACTCGCGGCAGTACAAACTGGTGCTGTGGTTGGTGCGACAGTTGCTGCTGATAGTACGGTGCAAGAGTCTGAAAATACGCTTCAACTTAAGCTATGGTATTCAAGAGCAAATGAAGAAGAGCGTAAAGTATTCCGTAAATGGATGATTGATCAAGAGTAATCAATCTTCACGTACAAAAAAGCGAGACGTATATCTCGCTTTAATATATTGCTACGAGTTAAATCTCTTTCCACTCACCAGGCTGAAGCTGCCCCACATTCATGTTACCCATTGAATAGCGGATAAGACGTAGGGTAGGGAAGCCGATATTTGCTGTCATTCGTCTTACTTGGCGGTTACGCCCTTCGATGATTGTAATAGCTAACCATGTTGTCGGTATCGCGGCTCTGAAGCGAACTGGAGGATTTCTATCCCACACTTCAGGTTCTTGCATCACTTCTACTTTAGCCGGTAGTGTCATGCCGTCTTTTAGTTCGACACCTTTTCTCAATTTATCTAAATCTTCCTCAGAAGGTGCGCCTTCAACCTGTACCCAGTAAGTCTTTGCGGATTTTGAGTTTGGTTGAGTTAGCTTAGCTTGAAAAATACCATCGTTGGTCAAGACCATTAACCCTTCGCTGTCGCGGTCAAGGCGACCTGCAGCATAAACGTCTTTCACTGGAATAAAGTCCGCTAGCGTTTTTCTCCCTTCGCCATCTGTAAATTGGCTTAGAGTATCGAAAGGCTTGTTGAACAGAATTACTTTGCGATCTTCGAGCGCAACCTTAGGTTTTGCATTGGTAGGCTTGCCTTTATATCGGTGCTTGCTTGAGTGAGATTTGTTGTGCGAATTGCCAGTGTTATTCTTATCACTGCTTCGGCTTTGTCTATTACCGCTTTGTTTTAATGTTGCACCAGAACGAGCCGGTTTGTCTGAACGAGATGCGCTGCGTGAGCGAGTAGACATGTTAACTACCTTGCAAAAATGTAAACGAAGTGTGCTGAAAAGTTTTCACTGAAACGGAATTGAGCTATCATTTGCGCGCCTAAAAGACACAAAATAGAACAAGTTGATGGACTCTTAAGCCTGATTTGTTTAATTATACCTTCGTGTTTTATTATAACAACGCACTCACGGATTTGGTTCATGCTGTCATCAAGATTGTATGAAAAATAAGATAGAGTAAGACTATCGAGTAAGCAGTTTTCACTCTTAGAGTGGCTTACTGGTCAATTTATAACACGCTCACTACTTTAAATGAGCTTGTAAGAACTATAGGGAAATTTCATGCCTACTGAAAAACCAACGATCATCTATACCATTACAGACGAAGCTCCGGCGCTAGCAACATACTCTCTGCTGCCTATCATTCAATCTTTTACAGCTTCTTCTGGTATTAACGTTGATACTCGCGACATTTCACTTGCAGGGCGTATTATTGCCAACTTCCCTGACTATTTGAACGAAGAGCAACGTATTGGTGATGCATTAGCAGAACTAGGTGAATTGGCTAAGACACCAGAAGCAAACATTATCAAGCTTCCAAACATCTCTGCATCTGTACCTCAGCTTCAAGCAACAATCAAAGAGCTACAGTCAAAAGGTTACGCACTTCCTAATTACCCAGAAGAAGCAAACACTGACGAAGAGAAAGCAGTAAAAGCGACTTACGACAAAATCAAAGGCAGTGCAGTAAATCCAGTATTGCGTGAAGGTAACTCGGATCGCCGCGCTCCACTTTCTGTTAAAAACTACGCGAAGAAGAACCCACACTCAATGGGTGCTTGGTCTGCAGATTCTAAGTCGCACGTTTCAAGTATGGACGACAAAGACTTCTTCGGTAGCGAAAAGTCAGTAACCATTGAAGGTGCTACAGAAGTTAGCATTGAATTCGTTGGCAAAGATGGTGCGAAGAAAACATTGAAGCCAGCTTTTGCACTGCAAGATAAAGAGATCATTGATGCGTCAGTGATGAATAAGGCCGCTTTGGTTGCATTCTTCGAAAAAGAAATCGCATCGGCTAAAGAGCAAGGTGTGCTGCTTTCTCTTCACTTGAAAGCGACGATGATGAAAGTATCTGACCCAGTGATCTTTGGTCACGCGGTTAAGGTTTACTACAAAGACGTATTTGCTAAACACGGTCAGCTGTTTGAAGAGTTAGGCGTTGATGTAAATAACGGCATCGGTGATGTCTACGCGAAGATTGATGCGCTTCCTCAAGAGCAGAAAGAAGCAATCGAAGCTGACCTGCAAGCGGTATACGAGACTCAGCCACCACTAGCGATGGTTGATTCGGACCGTGGCATTACTAACCTACACGTACCAAGCGATATCATTGTGGATGCATCTATGCCTGCAATGCTGCGTTCTTCTGGTCAAATGTGGGATCCAGAAGGTAAGCAAAAAGATACCAAAGCAATGATCCCAGATCGTAGCTACGCGAGCATTTACCAAGCGGTTATTGATTTCTGTAAAGAGAACGGCGCGTTCGATCCAACAACGATGGGTAGCGTACCAAACGTTGGCTTGATGGCTCAAAAAGCGGAAGAGTACGGTTCTCATGATAAGACTTTCATCCTTGAAGCTGCTGGTCAGGTTCAAGTTGTTGACGCTTCAGGCGCTGTGCTTCTTGAGCAAGACGTAGAGGAAGGCGATATCTTCCGTATGTGTCAGGTTAAAGATGCACCAATCCAAGACTGGGTTAAGCTTGCGGTAACGCGTGCTCGTGCATCGGGTGTTCCAGCGGTATTTTGGCTAGATGCGTCACGCGCACATGATGCTCAGCTTATCAAGAAAGTTGAAGCATACCTTCCTGAATACGATACCGATGGTCTTGAAATTAAGATCCTTGCTCCACTTGAAGCGACTCAATACTCACTGGTTCGTATCAAAGAAGGCCTAGATACTATTTCGGTTACTGGTAACGTATTACGTGATTACCTAACTGACTTGTTCCCGATTTTAGAGCTTGGTACATCAGCTAAGATGCTATCGATTGTTCCACTAATGAACGGTGGTGGTCTGTTTGAAACAGGTGCTGGCGGCTCTGCTCCTAAACATGTTCAACAAGTAGAGAAAGAAAACCACCTGCGTTGGGATTCTCTAGGTGAATTCTTGGCACTAGCGGCATCTCTAGAGCACCTGAGCGTAGTAACAGGTAACGCTAAAGCACAAGTTCTAGCTGATGCGCTTGATAAAGCGACGGGTGAGTTCCTTGATAACAACAAGTCTCCTTCACGTCGAGTAGGTGAGCTTGATAACCGTGGTAGCCACTACTATCTAGCGGCATACTGGGCTAAGGCGCTTGCTGAGCAAACGGCTGACGCTGATCTTGCTGCTGAGTTTGCAGGTGTGGCAAGTCAACTGGCTGAAAGTGAAGAAGCGATCGTTGCAGAGCTGAACAACGCTCAAGGTGTGGCTGGCGACTTAGGTGGTTACTACCTACTTGACGATGCATTGGTTTCAACACTAATGCGCCCAAGCTCAACGCTAAACGCGTTTATTGATGCATAGTGATTGGACTCATCGTTAGTCACTCATGAGCGTGATTTGCTAACGAGTTGCTTAGGCTGATAGCTAAGTTATAGATAAAGTCAAAACGAAAGACGCTTTAACGATAATGTTAAAGCGTCTTTTTTCTATCTAATACTTCTTAAGACCTAGCTTAAGGGGAGTAGCTCTTCGAGCTCATTGTCCAGTGAGCAACTTTAGAGCCCCCAAAACGAAAAAAACCGCTCACGTAATCCTGTGTTACAGGTATTAAATGAGCGGTTTCAATATTCTGTTTACCTGTCAGCCGTTAATGACGACTGATGGAGGTTAACATGAGTTTGCATTCGCCTATTTTGCGGCGCTGCCTTCTACAGGAACAACGGAGCTAGCATGCGAGCCTTTAGGTCCACTTTCCACTTCATAGTCGACCTGCTGACCAGCCTTTAAGGTTCGATAACCTTCCATTTGTATTGTGGAGTAGTGCGCGAAAATATCGCCGTCTTCACCTTCTGGACAAATAAAGCCAAACCCTTTGGCATTGTTAAACCATTTTACTGTACCTGTAGCCATGCTATACATCCCTCATGCATTTTGTTACTAACGTTGTTATATCAATTGTTGTAAGTGCGATTGATATCATTCCTACCAGCTAAAGAATTTCAGCTAATAGCTTGAATCTCGTACATTGCTTACGGAATTAACGCTACCCTGCGTAATTATTCCTTATTGTTAATTTTTGAAGCGTGTTACTGATTTTAATTCATGTTGCAAAAGTGTATTAAAAAACCTTTTAGCTTCAATGTAGCTAATGATTGAGCACAGTCAATAGTAAATTGGTATAAAGCGATTAATTTTAATAACAAATCACATTCGAGATTAACCGCAAACTATTAACTAAATAGTAACTTAGCGGTAATCTTATCGTTAGTATCAATAGTTATGGCGTCTTTTTAATCAATCACATATGTTAATCCTGTTAATCGAGATCTTTTATTTGCAGCGATGGAAATGGTGGATTAGGCTCAGTATAGAGGAATATTTTTTGGTACTGTTTCTCGGTGCAGTTTCTTAGTACACCGTAAAGCGTGAATGTGGTAAATTTGAGTTAGGTAAACACTCACGATTTCCGAAAAATAACCCTTAGCAAAGCGATATGAGCAGAAACTTTGAATGGGCATCTCCAGGCTCAGATTTACTGGAGAAAGAAGCAACAAAAGTAAAGCCACCGGCGATGTATAACGTTGTGTTGAATAACGATGACTACACGCCCATGGACTTTGTAATCGAGATCCTAGAGCGATTCTTCTCACTAGATATCGAAAAAGCAACGGAAGTGATGCTCAAGGTTCATTATGAAGGTAAAGCTATATGCGGCACATACAGTGCTGAAATAGCGGAAACAAAGGTAGCGCAGGTCACGATGTACTCAAAGGAAAATGAGCATCCGCTACTATGTACAATGGAGCAAGTATAAATTGCTCGAACAACACTGTTGTTCCCTTAGGAGGTACTTATGCTAAATAAAGAATTAGAGACGAGTTTAAATGGCGCATTTGCTCGTGCGCGAGACAAGCGACATGAATTCATGACTGTCGAACACCTCCTACTAGCATTATTAGAAAATGATGCGGCCAAGGAAGCGCTCCAAGCTTGTCAGGCTGATCTCGATGCTCTTCGCAATGAGCTCGATATTTTTATCGATCAAACGACCCCACTTATCCCTGAAAGCGACGAAACTCGCGAAACTCAGCCTACGTTGAGCTTCCAACGAGTACTTCAACGCGCTGTTTTCCATGTTCAATCTTCAGGTCGCAGCGAAGTAACAGGTGCTAACGTACTTGTGGCTATTTTTAGTGAGCAAGAATCTCACGCGGCATATCTTCTCAAGAAAAACGACATTAGTCGCTTAGATATTGTTAACTTCATCTCACACGGTATTACCAAAGCGAGCAACGAAGGCGACAGTCCTTCATCATCCGATTCATTTGGTGGTGCAGAAAATGCTGAAGAAGCTAACTCTGAAGACCGTTTAGAAAATTTTGCTACTAACCTTAACGAAGTCGCAAAGCAGGGCAATATTGACCCACTAATCGGTCGTGACAAAGAGCTAGAACGCACTATCCAAGTTCTGTGTCGTCGTCGTAAGAACAACCCTCTGTTAGTGGGTGAAGCGGGGGTAGGTAAAACTGCCATCGCGGAAGGTCTTGCATGGCGCATCGTTGAAGGACAAGTGCCTGAAATCATTCAGAGCAGCGTAATTTATTCTCTAGATATCGGTTCACTGTTAGCCGGAACCAAATATCGTGGTGACTTTGAGAAACGTTTTAAAGCGATTCTTAAGCAACTGGAGAAAGAAGAAGACGCGATTCTGTTCATCGATGAGATCCACACCATTATCGGTGCCGGGGCTGCATCGGGTGGTCAGGTTGATGCGGCAAACTTAATTAAACCACTACTAAGCAGTGGCAAATTACGTTGCATCGGTTCAACAACGTACCAAGAGTACAGCAGTATTTTTGAGAAGGAGCGTGCTTTAGCTCGTCGCTTCCAGAAAATAGATATTATTGAACCATCGCTAGACGATACGACCAAGATCCTGATTGGCTTGAAGCCAAAATACGAAGCTCACCACGAAGTGCGCTACACCAACAAAGCGTTGCGTGCCGCTGTGGAGCTGTCAGCTAAATACATTAATGAACGCCACCTTCCTGATAAGGCCATTGACGTAATCGATGAAGCGGGCGCTCGTAGTCGTTTGGCACCTGCAAGCCGTCGTAAGAAAACGGTAAGCGTGGCTGATATTGAGTCAATGGTTGCGAAAATGGCGCGTATTCCTGAAAAGTCAGTATCGTCTTCAGACAAAGATACACTCCAGAAACTGGATGAGCGCATGAAAATGTTGGTATTCGGACAAGACCCTGCAATCGATGTATTGAGTGAAGCGATTAAGCTGACCCGTGCTGGATTGGGTGCAGACAATAAACCTGTTGGTTCATTCTTGTTTGCTGGTCCTACTGGTGTCGGTAAAACAGAGGTGACTGTTCAGCTGTCTAAGTTGATGGGTATTGAGCTTCTGCGCTTTGATATGTCTGAGTACGGTGAGCGACACTCAGTGAGCCGCTTGATTGGTGCGCCTCCTGGTTATGTTGGTTACGACCAAGGTGGTTTGCTAACGGATGCCGTAATCAAGAACCCGCACTCTGTTGTGTTACTGGATGAAATCGAGAAAGCTCACCCAGATATCTTTAACTTGCTACTGCAGGTAATGGATAACGGCACGCTAACTGACAACAATGGTCGCAAAGCGGACTTCCGCAATGTGATTCTAGTGATGACGACCAACGCAGGTGTGGCTGAAACCGAGAAGAAATCGATCGGCCTGATCCAACAAGATCATGCGCCAGATGCGATGGGCGAAATCAAGAAGGTATTTACTCCTGAGTTCCGTAACCGTCTTGATAATATCATTTGGTTCAACAGCCTTGACCCAAGTGTGATTAGCCAAGTAGTTGATAAGTTCATTGTCGAGCTTCAGGTTCAACTGGACGCTCGTGGCGTGTCTTTAGAGGTTTCTGAGGATGCTCGTCACTGGTTAGCTGATAAAGGCTATGACAAGACCATGGGTGCTCGTCCAATGGGACGTGTTATTCAAGAGAAGCTTAAGAAACCACTTGCTAACGAGTTACTGTTCGGTAGCTTGGTTGATGGCGGTACGGTTAAAGTATCCCTGAAAAAAGACGAATTGGATTTCATCTATGTTGGTGCTAAAGAAGAGGTCATGCACTAACGAAGTGATTGATAAATCAAAGGCTTAAATATAAAACGCATGACTTAGGTTGTGCGTTTTTTTATGCTTGCGAGATGCGAGATGCGAGATGCGAGATGCGAGATGCGAGATGCGAGATTGATGTGCTTGTGTAGTAAAAAGCTCAGGCAATAAAAAACGGAGCCTTAAGCTCCGCTTCTTATTGTATTCGCTAATTAAAAATTAACGAGCACGGAAGACGATGCGGCCTTTAGAAAGGTCGTATGGAGTCATCTCAACAGTTACTTTATCACCAGTAAGAATACGGATGTAGTTCTTACGCATTTTACCAGAGATGTGTGCTGTCACTACGTGACCGTTTTCAAGCTCAACACGGAACATTGTGTTTGGTAGAGTATCAAGGACAGTGCCTTGCATCTCGATTACGTCTTCTTTAGCCATCTAATCCTCTTTCGAAATTTGGCGGTTTTCAACGGCTTGATTGTGCCGTTAAAATCAAAATATGTAAAGTTGTCGCGTATTCTACCCTTGCCACCGCTGATTTACTAGCCTTTGATGACGTTGAAATCGTACTTTATAGTTCATCGCAGGGCATTCATCGATTTGATAACCCAAATATAACCATTGTTTTTGTTCTTTCTGGGCATGTTGGATCTGAAATAGAACGCCAAGTGTTCCCATCGAAATGTCTATATCAGGATCGAAGAAGGTATAAAACGCGCTCGTACAGTGAGCCATGATGTCGGTTACGGCGATACCAACCAACTTGTTCTCATCATAGATGTGCATGAACTTTGTAGTAAGCCACTCATTTTTAGAGAATTGTAGAAACTCTTCTTTCTTGGGTGGGTACATGGTTCCCGAACGGTGACGAGCGGTGATATAGCGACTGTATAAGTCAAACCAGTTGTCATCCATCTCATCTTTCAGTTCCCAACGTAGTGATTTTCCTTTGTTAAGGATCCGTCGTAGGCTTTTGGAAAGCTTAACCTCAGGAATTGAAAGCCGAATCGCTTGGCATGCTGAGCAATTATCGCAATGTGGCTTATAAATGGTTGAACCACTGCGGCGAAATCCATTCGCAAGCAGAACTTCATAGTTATCTGAGGTGTGCATGTGTTCGTCAAGCGTGACCGCCACTCTCTCTTCGAAGTGAGGTAAGTAGCTGCAAGCGTGATTGTCTGTTAATCCAATTCTGATTTGTTGTAAATCTGGATTCATTAAGGCATTTCCTTTAGCCATTGGGTTTTAAAGCATGCATCGTCAACGGAGAACTCTTTGAGTAATTGCAGAGAGCCTAGGAATTCATCCCTATCAACCTCGATAGCGCCCAAGGATTCCAAGTGAGGGTTCATGACTTGGCAATCAATCAGTTGTCCGCCGAATCGGGTAAAGTGTTTACAAAAGTACCACAGCGCAATTTTAGAGGCATTGGTCTTTAGGCTGAACATCGATTCACCGCAAAAGACTTGGCCTCTTTGTAAGCCGTAAAGTCCACCGATCAGTTCATCATCTTGCCAAACCTCAACCGAGTGGCAGAAACCTAATGAAGCGAGTTTGCGGTAGGCTGACTGCATGTCGCTGTTTAGCCAGGTTTCTTCTTCGGGTCTTAGTGAAGAGCAATAACCAATTACTCTGTCCGTCGCTTGGTTGATGCTGACTCGGTAATTGTGCTTTCTTTGAAACTTTTTAAGACTTTTTGACGGTTCGAATGTCTTAGGATTAAATACCGCTCGCGGTGCAGGGCTCCACCAAAGTATAGGCTCACCTGGGCCATACCATGGAAATATACCTTGGCTATAAGCGTTTAAAATTCGCATTGGTGATAAATCACCACCGAAGGCGAGCAGACCGTTGGGGTCATCAAGCGCGTCGAAAGGCGAAGGAAACTCTATACTAGTAGTATCAAGTTCGGTTAGGTATATAGTCATAAGTACCGCATTACAGATTAATCACTGACCAAGAGGTCTTTAGGAGTTTTACCATGAAGAAGTTGCTTTGGATTTTACTTGTTTTGCCCATGTTGGCAAATGCAGCTTACAACAGAAACCAAGCTCGACCAGTAAACGAGGTGGTTTATGGTGAGATTGATGCGGTCAGATACATCACTCAGCAAGAGATCGTTGAGTCGAAAGCGAATGGTTGGGAAACCTTGTTAGGTGCGGCGATTGGTGGCTTGATTGGTAACCAGTTTGGCGGCGGCACCGGTAAAGAAGTGGCGACAGCTGTCGGCGCAGTAGCGGGCGCGGGTATTGCTCGTAACCGAGGTAACACACAATATAAAGTAGAGTACAAACTGGTCGAGTTATTGGTCAAAACCAAAGACGACAAGTTGGTCAACATCATCCAAGATGTCGATAACTCGATGCTGTTCAACAGAGGCGATGATGTACGAATTCTCTATTTTTCAGATGGTGTTCGAGTTGATCTCGTGTACTAGTATATAAATACGATTGATTGGCTAATTAATCACCGGTTTGGGCTGGATTAGCTCTGGAGTTCGTTGGAAAAGTTCGTTAGTCTGCAAGTACGAAGAATTATTCATCACCCGAAAATAAATACGCACCAGTGACTTCGGGTGGTACAAGGACTATAAGATTTAATGGAAAGCCTTACGTTACAACCAATTCAAAAAGTGAACGGGGAAGTTAACCTACCTGGTTCAAAAAGCGTTTCCAACCGTGCACTTCTTTTGGCTGCACTTTCTACGGGAACCACTCGCCTAACAAACTTGCTAGACAGTGATGATATTCGTCATATGTTGAATGCATTGACTCAGTTAGGTGTTGATTATCAGTTGTCTGCAGACAAAACCGTTTGTGAAGTGACAGGTGTTGGTGGTGCATTCTCAAGTGACAAAGCCCTAGAGCTTTTCTTAGGTAACGCGGGTACGGCGATGCGTCCGTTGGCGGCTGCACTATGTTTAGGTCGCGGTGAATACGTTCTTACTGGTGAGCCTCGCATGAAAGAGCGCCCAATTGGCCACTTAGTAACAGCACTACGAGAAGCCGGTGCCGACGTTGAATATTTAGAGAACGAAAACTACCCGCCATTGAAGATCACAGGTACCGGTTTGAAGAGCGGTACGGTTTCTATCGACGGTTCGATCTCTAGTCAATTTTTGACGGCATTTTTGATGGCTGCGCCTTTAGCTGAAGGTGAAGTGACCATTAAAATTGACGGTGAATTGGTTTCTAAACCTTACATCGATATTACGCTGCACATCATGAAGCAATTTGGTGTGGACGTGATCAATAATGATTACCAAGAGTTTGTGATTCCTACCGGGCAATCTTACTCGGCACCGGGTGATTTCTTGGTTGAAGGTGATGCATCATCTGCGTCATATTTCCTTGCAGCCGCTGCTATCAAAGGTGGTGAGATTAAGGTCACTGGTATTGGTAAAAACAGTATCCAAGGTGATATCCAATTCGCTGATGCGCTTGAGAAAATGGGTGCGGAAATCGAATGGGGTGACGACTACGTTATTTCTCGTTGTGGCGAGCTGAAAGGCATTGATATGGACTATAACCATATCCCAGATGCTGCGATGACTATCGCGACAACCGCATTGTTTGCGAAAGGCACAACGGCAATCCGTAATGTCTACAACTGGCGTGTGAAAGAGACAGACCGCTTGGCTGCAATGGCAACAGAGCTACGCAAAGTCGGCGCTGAAGTGGAAGAGGGTGAAGATTACATTATTGTTAACCCTGTGGCTGAACTGACTCATGCGGCGATTGATACTTACGATGATCACCGTATGGCGATGTGTTTCTCGCTGGTTGCTTTGAGCGATACGCCTGTGACGATTAATGATCCAGGTTGTACGTCAAAGACATTCCCTGATTATTTCGACAAGCTGAAAATGCTAAGTCTATAAAAATGCTTAGTATGTAAAGGTTTAGGAACAAAAAAGCTTGCCTAAGTGGCAAGCTTTTTAATTATTGCTGAATTGTAAATTCTTTCGAAAGGTGGTGCGCTAAGTATTTAAACATGTTAAATACCGCGGTTGTATTCTCTGTCGGCATTCCATTGCTGTCTAAGAAGTATTCACCTTTGAAGACGAGTACATCGTCTTTTTCTACTACGCTGTTTGCGCGCATGCCTTCAATGTAGTCATCATGTGATTGGATAATTTGGTTTGCGATAAGCAGTAAATCAAATTCTGCTATTACTTTCTTTGTCATGAGTTTATCTCTGATAACTGAATATAACGTTGAGTTTATGGTGTCGAACTAGAAATTCAATGATTTCACAACCGATTAAGAGAGTCTTTTCAAACATCCACAATTTATTTTGTGATTTACGGCAAAAATAATTGAATGGGGCTCGCGTTAGATTCGCGGACAAGCTTAGTATGAGCCCGTTTAGACGTAATGCCTGATGAATAGGCTCTTGCAAGTATTCTTAGTGAGTACTTTATAGCTTCTTTATATTGTGACCCTTTTATCTATGAGTCGTCGAATTGTCGAGCGATCAGATCCAATTTTGAAAAAAGCGGTTGATCTTCTAGTAATCTCGCACAATAGTAAAAAAAGAAGCAATGAATTTAGAATATCATGCGTAAAAGCCCACAAGCTAAATTGTTGGTGCTGAAGCATCGTGATTAAGGACGTTAGAGTCAATATGGGTAAATCGCTCGTTATAGTGGAGTCGCCAGCCAAGGCTAAAACTATCAATAAATATCTTGGCAAAGACTTTGTCGTTAAGTCGAGTGTAGGTCACGTACGTGATTTACCAACGGCAGGTCAAAGTACTGGTCAAAAGGCTGCTGCAGTTTCAACCAAGGGTATGAGCCCAGAAGACAAAGCTCGTATCAAGAAAGAAAAAGATCGCAAAGCTCTTATCAAAAAGATGGGTATCAACCCGTATAAAGAGTGGGAAGCGAACTACCAAATCCTACCTGGTAAAGAGAAAGTCGTCGCTGAATTGCAAAAACTGGCTGAGAACGCAGACCATGTTTATCTCGCAACCGATTTGGACCGCGAAGGAGAAGCTATCGCATGGCACCTTCGTGAGATCATCGGTGGCGATGAAACGCGATACAAGCGAGTGGTTTTTAACGAAATCACCAAGAATGCTATTCAACAAGCTTTCGAAACTCCAGGTGAGCTAAATATTGATGGCGTAAACGCACAACAAGCACGACGTTTTATGGACCGTGTTGTTGGCTTTATGGTGTCACCTCTGCTTTGGAAAAAAGTAGCACGAGGCCTGTCCGCTGGCCGTGTTCAATCAGTAGCGGTAAAACTACTGGTAGAGCGTGAGCGCGAGATCAACGCCTTTATCCCTGAAGAGTTCTGGGATGTGCATGCTGATACTAAAACAGCAGAGAAAACCGACTTTAGACTGCAAGTTGCACAGAAAGACGGTGTTGCGTTTAAACCTGAAAATGAAGCGCAAACACAAGCTGCTGTTAGCGTTTTAGAAAAAGCGCAATACGAAGTATGTAAACGTGAAGACCGCCCAACAAAGAGTAAGCCGTCTGCACCTTACATCACGTCGACGCTGCAACAAGCGGCGAGTACGCGTCTTGGTTATGGCGTAAAGAAAACCATGATGCTGGCTCAACGCCTGTATGAAGCGGGTTACATCACTTATATGCGTACTGATTCAACCAACTTGAGTTCAGAAGCTGTAGAAGCCGCTCGTGAATACATTGGTTCTGAGTACGGCGCGCAATACCTTCCACCTAAAGCTCTTGCATACGGCAGCAAAGAGGGCGCTCAAGAGGCCCACGAAGCGATTCGTCCTTCAAGTGTAGATGTTAAGTCGGAAGATCTAAACGGCGTAGACGCAGACGCACACAAGCTTTACTCGCTAATTTGGAATCAATTCGTAGCGTGTCAAATGACGCCAGCTCAATACGATTCAACGACAGTAAGCGTTAAAGCAGATGAGTACACGTTGAAAGCGAAAGGTCGTATCCTTAAATTTGATGGTTGGACTCGTGTTCAGCGTCCAATGGGCAAGAACGAAGATACGATCCTTCCAGCAGTACAGATCGGCGATAAGCTTGATCTGATTGCGCTAGACCCTAAACAGCACTTCACTAAGCCACCGGCTCGTTTCACTGAAGCGGCGCTAGTTAAAGAGCTTGAGAAGCGTGGTATTGGTCGTCCTTCAACATACGCATCAATCATCTCAACGATTCAAGATCGCGGTTATGTAAAAGTTGAACAGCGTCGTTTCTATGCTGAGAAGATGGGTGAAATTGTTACTGACCGTCTAGATGGCAGCTTCAATGACCTAATGAACTACGACTTCACTGCTCGTATGGAGCAGAAGTTGGACCAAATCGCAGAAGGCGAAGCAAGCTGGAAAGGCGTGCTAGATAACTTCTTCGAAGACTTTACTGGCGATTTGGAAAAAGCAGACTTAGACGAAGACGCTGGTGGCATGAAGCCAAATCATATCGTGGAAACCGATATTGAGTGTCCGACTTGTAGCCGTAAAATGGGTATTCGTACTGCTTCGACAGGCGTATTCCTTGGTTGTTCTGGCTATGCACTTCCACCAAAAGAGCGTTGTAAGACAACAATCAACCTTGGTGATGAAGAAGGCATTATCAACGTGCTTGAAGAAGACGTTGAAACAGCAGCACTTCGAGCTAAAAAGCGTTGTCCTATTTGTGAAACGGCAATGGATGCCTATCTAATCGATGATAAGCGTAAGATGCACGTATGTGGTAACAACCCGAACTGTGAAGGTTATGTGGTTGAGCACGGCGAATTTAAAGTGAAAGGCTACGATGGTCCACTTGTTGAGTGTGACAAGTGTGGTTCTGACATGGTTCTGAAGAACGGTCGTTTTGGTAAATACATGGACTGTACGAGTGAAGATTGTAAGAACACTCGTAAGATTCTGAAAAATGGCGAAGTTGCGCCACCAAAAGAAGACCCGGTGCATTTCCCTGAACTTCCGTGTGAAAATTCAGACGCGTACTTTGTTCTTCGTGATGGTGCTTCTGGTCTATTTATGGCTGCGAGCAACTTCCCTAAATCACGTGAAACACGTGCACCATTAGTGGAAGAGCTGGTTCGTTTTAAAGACCGTATCTCACCTAAGTTCCAATACCTAGCATCAGCGCCAGTTGCTGACCCTGATGGTAAGCCGACAGTGGTTCGTTTTAGTCGTAAGACCAAAGAAAACTACGTGCGTACTGAAGTAGATGGAAAACCGTCCGGTTGGACTGCGTTGTACATCGACGGTAAGTGGGAAGTTACGGATAAGCGTAAAAAGCCTAAAGAGAAATAACTGAACGTTATTGATGAAGAAGCAGCCTAATGGCTGCTTTTTTTTGATCTCAATATGACTAAATATGCAACTTGTTGACCTGGTGTTTCGTCTGCGAGAATTTATTAAATTCACATTGCAAAATAAATAATGCCAATTAATCAGATTTTCTTATGCAACTTTAACGAGAATGTAACTTAATTAAAATATTGTAACTCACAGATCAGCGTTTAGTTGTATACCTGATGTGTGTCGGGTGTTAATGTAATGTTTCGTCTGGACGGTGTAATGTGAGCTGCTTTAAGTCTTGGGAAAGCAATCAGCTTACGTACCACAGAATGGCGTATTAAAAATTGAATTCGGCCGAAAAGTCGATAACGTATATAAAACCAAGTGCAAAGAATAGTGCACACATAACAACGTTTGGCTTAGGATATTGTCACTGTATGTGAATGGATATTCGCTAAATACCGAAATAAGTGTTGGTGCTCATCCCCCAGAGGAAGATACCTCTACGAGTACTAACATCGACAAGCTATAGATATATGGAGAATAAAATGGCTGGTGTATTGGGAATGATTCTTGCTGGTGGTGAAGGCTCTCGCTTAAGACCTTTAACTGAATCTCGCAGCAAACCCTCGGTTCCTTTCGGTGGTAGTTACCGCTTAATTGATTTCGCTTTGAACAACTTCGTTAATGCTGATCTAATGAAGATCTACGTATTAACACAATTTAAGTCACAGTCACTGTTCCACCATATGAAAAAAGGCTGGAATATCAGTGGTATAACAGACCGTTTTATCGACCCAATTCCTGCGCAAATGCGTAAAGGAAAGCGTTGGTATGAAGGCACAGCAGATGCTATCTACCAAAACATGGGCTTTATGGAGTTGGAAGAACCTGATCAAGTATGTATTTTTGGTTCAGACCATATTTATAAGATGGACATCAAACAGATGCTTGATTTCCATAAAGAGAAGAAAGCGGCTCTAACAGTATCAGCATTGCGCATGCCGCTTGCTGAAGCATCAGAATTCGGTGTTATTGAGGTTGATGCTGACGGCCGTATGATTGGCTTTGAAGAGAAACCTGCAAATCCGAAGTCGATCCCGGGCGATCCAGAATCAGCGCTCGTTTCAATGGGCAACTACGTGTTCGAAGCGAAAGAGCTTTTTGCTGAACTAACGGAAGATGCTGATAGAGAAGGTTCGACACACGATTTCGGCAAAGATATTATTCCAAACATGTTCCCACGTGGTGACGTGTTTGTTTATGATTTCAGCACCAACCGTATTACTGGTGAGAAAGAAGAAGTTTACTGGCGCGATGTAGGTACGATTGACGCGTACTGGCAAGCGCACATGGACCTTCTTAAGAAAGATGCGCCATTCTCGCTATACAACCGTAAATGGCCTCTACACACTTATTACCCGCCACTACCACCAGCTACGTTTACTGATTCGGCAAATGGTCGAATTCAGATCATTGATAGCCTTGTGTGTAGCGGTAGTTATGTACGTGGTTCGCGTATTGAAAAGAGTGTATTGGGCTTCCGCAGCAATATCGCATCAGCGTGTGATATTAGCGAAAGTATCTTACTCGGTGATGTAAAAGTGGGTGAGGGTTGTATCCTGCGCCGCGTTATCATTGATAAAGATGCAGATATCGCACCGGGTACACAGATTGGTGTGAATCTGACAGAAGACAAAAAGCATTACCACGTATCTGACGATGGTGTTGTAGTGATTTCTAAAGGAGCACGAGTTGGTTACTAAGACTCTCTCGGTACTTTTTGTAGCGTCTGAAGTTGAAGGCTTGATTAAAAGTGGTGGCTTGGCTGATGTAGCCAAGGCACTGCCGAAAGCGTTGCAAACACTCGAACAGGACGTTCGAGTGACTATCCCCGCATATAGAAACATTCCAAACATTGATTCAGCAGAAGTTATTTTATCGACTGAACTCGATCATTGGCCTCATACGGCTTATCAAGTTAAAAAACTGAGCGTAGAAGGCGTTCCAGTTTTTGGTATTGAATGTGCCAAGTATTTCGACCGCCCGGAAATGTACGCAGAAAACAATCAAGCTTATGCTGATAACGGAGAGCGCTTCTCGTTCTTTAGTGCAGCCTGTCTTGATATGCTTCCTAAGCTTGGTTTCCAACCGGATATCATTCATGCAAATGACTGGCATACTGGTTTCGTTCCTTTCTTGCTTAAATCGCGTTATCAACAACACGATTTCTTTGAAAATACGCGCAGTGTTATTTCGATTCACAATGCGGTTTTCAAAGGTGTGTTCGCCTACGATGAACTTCAATTCCTGCCAGAGATGCACTGTTACCATGCGCCTGAAGCTTCAGTGAGTGACACTCATGTCACTATGCTAAGAGCTGGAGTGATGTGTGCGGATAAAGTGAACGCAGTAAGTCCTACCTATGCAGAAGAGTTGAAAACGGAATTAGGTAGCCACGGTATGGCTGCAGAATTCCAACACAGATCGGCTGATCTGTTCGGCATTTTGAATGGGTGTGATTATGGGGCTTGGAATCCGGAAACTGATGCTTTCCTTCCTCGTAAATACAAAGCGACCAAGCACAGCATGGCTCGCGGAAAATCAGCTTGTAAGCAAAAACTGCAACAAGATGTAGGTTTACCCGTTGCCGATTGCGCGGTTTATGGCATGGTTTGTCGCTTGACGAATCAAAAAGGTGTTCATTACTTACTGCCTATCATCGAACAGTTTTTGAAAAATGATCTTCAGATCGTGATTGTCGGTACTGGCGATCCGGTTTTGGCGAGTCAATTGAAAGAGCTATCAGCGCTTCACTCAGATAAGTTCTCGTTCGTAGAAGCGTACAATAATGAACTTGCGCACTTGGTTGAAGCAGGCTCTGATTTCTTCTTGATGCCTTCGGAATTTGAACCGTGTGGCTTAAACCAAATCTACAGCATGGCTTACGGTACTTTGCCGATTGTTCGTTCTGTGGGAGGTTTAAAAGACAGCGTGAATGATTACGATGAAGATCCTGAAGTCGCGACTGGGTTTGCTTTTGAAGAGCCAACACCGCAGGCGTTATTGGCTGTGTTACATCGTTCATTACTGCTTTATGCACAAAACCCATCTGAAATTAAGCGTGCTCAGCTTTATGCGATGCAGCAAGATTTTAGTTGGGAAGATGCGGCTAAAGAATACCTAGCTATGTATCATTCAGCATTTTAACTTGTTGACTTAGCTTTAAAATTAGCGGGCGGGCAACAACAGCTCGTAATAAATGAAGGCGCTCTAATTGTTGAGTGCCTTTTTGTTTCCTGGTCAGAGCACATCACGTTTACGAAGACAAAGCTTGCAAACTCATTTTTGTCAGGTAGAAAAGGTGAGGTAGGTATTCACATGACTAATGATAGGTTTGACACTATTATCACTTAAAGTTCTTAATAGCGTGGTATCCTTAGTCATCGCCTCGTGATGAGGCATAGCTCCATTCCAATAATTAAAGCGATAGGTATGTCTGAGAGTTTACTATTTCATAAAACATTTACTCACCCTACGAGCGATGAGTGGGTTGTATTTGTGCATGGCGCAGGAGGCAGTTCCTCCATCTGGTTCAAGCAGATCAAAGCGTATAAACAGCATTTCAACTTACTTCTCATTGATCTGAGAGGGCACGGTAAATCAGACAATATACTTAAAGGGCTGATTTCGAATCGTTATACGTTCAAATCGGTGACGCTTGATATTCTTAAAGTGTTAGACCATCTTAAGATCCGTTCTGCACATTTCGTTGGCATGTCTTTGGGCACGATTATTGTGCGTAACGTTGCCGAACTGGCGGCTGGCCGTGTACGTTCAATGGTACTGGGTGGCGCTGTCACCAAGCTAAACACTCGCTCTCAAGTGTTAATCAAGTTGGGTAACCTCAGCAAGCACATCATTCCTTACATGTGGTTATACAGCCTTTTTGCTTATGTTGTGATGCCACAAAAAAGCCAAAAAGAGTCTCGTCACCTTTTTATCCGCGAAGCCAAAAAACTGTGCCAGAAAGAATTTAAACGCTGGTTTATCTTAACGGCTGATGTAAACCCCTTGATGAAATATTTTAAAGATAGAGAGCTACCAATACCGACTCTTTATTTGATGGGTGAACGTGACTACATGTTTATTAAGCCTGTAAAAGAAATGGTTGCAGCGCATGAATCGAGTGAGCTAGTAGAAATCCCGAATTGTGGACACGTGTGTAACGTGGAAAACCCTGAAGAGTTTAATCAGCGTTCGATTGCGTTTATTCAAAAACAAATTCAGTGATTTTCTAGGCGTGAAATCAAAGATGATGAGTTAATCGAATTGAAATAAAAACGGGAAGCTAACTTTAGCTTCCCGTTTTTAATTGGAGGAGGTATCTGACCGAATCGTTCTATCAGGTCACTGAAACCCTGCTATTCAGGTGAGGCAGCACCGCACTGCCAGCAAGAGCCGAATTGCGCTTCGTTGACTTCATGACACTCACCACAACGCCACTCTTCATAGATGATCGAATCTTGCTGCTTTTGGTAGTCATTGACGAGCATGCGAGCTTTACTGGCCAATTCTGGCTCATATAACCATACGTAAGGGTCAGTTTCTTCGGTGAATGGGATTTCCCCCTTTAATCCGAACAACCCCTCACCACGGACTTCACAGGCAATATTCTCGCTTTCTAATAATCCACAGATGATATGAGCTTCTGTCGGATTCGATGCACTGAAGATTTTCATTGAAATAGAACCTTATTCGGCTATCTGTGTTATTTAGCTATTATAAACTATTCTACTATATACGTTATTCAGCTACGGGTGCTGAGCGAAACTTACCCATCAACCATTTAGCCACTATTGGGAATATACCCAATAACGCAAATGACAATAGTACTGAAGGGGAGACGATGCCCGAAAGTGAATCAATTTCTGCGAGCTGAGTGCCAGCATTCAAGAAAACTGCCGTCCCCGGTAACATCCCGATTTGACTCGTAATGTAGTAACGACTCACTGACATCGGTGTTAGACCCATCAATAGGTTGATAAGGAAAAATGGGAATACAGGAATCAGACGCAGAGAAAACAGGTAAAACGCGCCGTCTTTTTCAACCCCCTTGTTAATCGTCGCCAATTTGTCACCAAACTTGGTTTGAATCCAGTCACGCAACAGGTAACGGCTACTTAAGAAGGCTAAGGTCGCACCGATCGCACTTGCGAAAGATACCAGCAGCAAGCTGTTCCAGAAGCCAAATAGCGCGGCCCCTAATAAGGTCACAACAGCGGCTCCAGGAATGGAGAAAGCCGTAATCATGACATACGCGACAAAATAGATAGCGGCAGCCGCAATAAAGTTGCTGTCAATGTATTCATTTAACACAGCTTGTTGGGCCTTAGCATTTTCAAGCGTTAAGTACTGGCCGAAATTGATGCCCAACAACACGATGGTTACGACCAACACAATACCCAATATCATTTTCTTACTCATTGATACTTCCTCTAAATTTTCAATGCATACCGATAGTATAGATAGACAGGCAAAGCATAGATTAACTTTCACCAGTTGATAAAAAACTATTTACTCTAGACGATGGATCGGGGCAAACAGTTAGCTTAATTGCTTAGTCTTATGTTACCGACAAGTATTGGCGGAATAGAGGTGGAAAAAGATTCGTTGGTTAGAGGTTGTGACTCTCTGCTAGGAACTTGTTTTGTATGCATTATTTTAATAGCGATAATTTGTACCACGTAAAAAGTAACAAAAATTTGAAAGAGTTTTGGTCTTGGCTCGTTCTATATACGTAACAATCGTGGCATGAAGATTGTTTTAGATAATTATTCAGGCAGACAACTAAGGAGCTAGCTATGAAATTATTATCAATGATTACGGTTATTGCTACAACGGGCCTATTCTCTTTCCAAGCCATGGGATCGGGCGTCTATCACCGTGCGGCTGTTGAGTCTAAAGTATTTAAAGGCGATGTAGTGGCGAGCCAATCACAGGCTTACGAATCTGGAAAAAAAATCTGGATGGATATAAACAGTAAGCGCTCATATGAATTGAGCAAAATCTTACCGCAAGCCTCTGAAAAAGTAGATGTACGCTCGTTTGAAATCAAAAACGGTACCATCAAAGTAAAAGAAATAATGGATTCCTCTGGAGAAATTAACTTCATTCCGATGGTTAAAGTGGATTACAAATACTATTACCGTCCATCTTTTTGATCGCAGTGGTCCAGCTATACACAAGACTAGTTTTGTCGACATAAAAAAAGCCGCAGTAAATGCGGCTTAGTTATGTATATAGATTGCACTGACAATGTTAATTGACGCGATTGATAAGCTCTTCGCGACGCTGCTGCGGTATAACAGACCAATGTGTACCATTGATCGCGCCTTCTAGCGCCCAAAGTAGTTCAATACTGACAGAAGACGCATGCGATTCTTTGATGGCGTTAAATGCGTTTACAGAGCCAGATTCATATAAACGTTCTACAGAATCGATCCCTGCCTTTTTCAACATACGCTCGGTAGCGAGTCGAAGATTAGGCAGATCTTTGAGTCGGGTCGGCTTAGCAGAAGACTGCTCAGCTTTTTCTTCTTTAGCAAAACCTAGAGACGTGGTTGCAAGCTGCAAGATTTTCTCTTGGTCTTGCCAGAGGCCTTCAGGTAAAGCGAAATATTTAGTAACGACAGGGAAACCACGTTTTTTGTAGACGTACGGTTGAAACCCTTGTTGTTCGAATTGTTTAGTTGTGCCTTTGTCTGCGCGTATGTGCAACTGGTCATTTACAACCAGAGCAAACATAGTGTCATCAGCAAAAAGACCGAAGCCACCAAACATTGAGCGTGATTTTATTTTTCCTAGGGACTCAAATAACTTCATCGAGTCCTTTAGTATCGGTTTATCCATGTTATTTATCTCGGTGTATTTGAACTACGCCACCAAATAAGCAGGTCCGAGAGATTAGCAAAATGTTGCAATTAAATTGTCAATAAGCCGTAAATTACTAAATTATTAGTAGTTACTGCATTTTGCCATCGGTAACCCCGCTACCATACCAACGAGTGGTTTAGGCCGGAAGCTTTGCGTCTCACTCTTTCGAGTGGTTTGCCCTGTGCGTGACTGATTGAATAGAATAAAGTTTTTGTTGAATGAAGCTCACACTTGATATTTCAAAATGTGATGCTGCTTCAATTAATGATCTTTCATTTATGCATAAGGGTTCATTATAGTTGCTGATAAAAAAAGCGCACCTAAAGGTGCGCTTGATGAAATTAAACTCGAATTATCAATTAATTTAACGTCTTAACTGTACTTCGTTCAACAATTTCAGGGTGCATTTCGAAGACGCGTTTTTCGTGGTCTTTGTCTTTGATGCGCTCCAATAGAATTTCGAATGCATTCTTACCAACACGACGTTTTGGTTGGTGAACTGTCGTTAACGGCGGAGAGAAGTATTCAGCGAGTTCGATGTTGTCGTAACCGATCACTGAGATATCTTCAGGAATGCGGATGCCTTTTTCTTGCAGTCGGCTCATTAAGCCGAGTGCCATTGTGTCGTTAAAGCAGAATACCGCCGTTGGACGATCTTCCATCTCAACGATTTGTTCTGCAGCAAGAACAGCCGTATCACACTCAAAGTTGCCTTCGATGATCATATTTTCATCAGCAGAAATCTTTGCTTCGTTCAGTGCGCGCTTGTAACCGGCAATACGTTCAACACATGCTGCTTTGTCTAAGTGGCCACTTAAACATGCAATCTTAGAGTGACCGCGTTCAATAAGGTATTTGGTCGCTAGGTAGCCACCTTCTTCTGAGTTATCGATGATCTTATCAGCCTGAGAGCTCTCAGGGCCCCAGTCCATGATAACTTTAGGGATGTCAGCGTGACGGTCTAACATCTCTCTTAGTTCTTCAGTTAGGTCAGAACACATAACTAAGATGCCATCTACACGTTTCTCTGCAAGCATTCGAATGTAGTCACGTTGCTTCTCATAGATGCCGCCCGTATTACACAGGATCAAAGTGTAACCTTGACGGTAGCAGTAGCTCTCAACACCATCGATAACTTCAGAGAAGAATAGATTAGTTGATTGAGTCACTAGCATGCCGATGGTGCGTGTTGTATTACACTTCAAGCTACGAGCAACAGCACTTGGTGCATAGTTCAGTTCATCTACGGCTTTGTTTACTTTTTCTTGCGTTGCTTCTGCAACAAAGCGAGTTTTATTGATTACGTGAGAAACGGTTGTTGTTGATACGCCGGCTAAGCGAGCGACATCTTTTATAGTGGCCATGGTTTTATCCTATTAGAAGCTACTTTCCCAAAGTACGGAATAAAGTAGCCGTTAAGCTACCTAACTAAGAGCTTAAATTTGTAGGGCTCTTTGGGTACTAAAAGTGCTAAAAAACAAAAAACCGCTATTGAGCGGCTTGTCTTAACACCGAAATGCTCAAAACTATAATAAGCATAGCATTTCGTGAATGTTTCATATTTTATCGTTTGCGGTCACAATTTTAGACTGACTAGAAATTACTCGCAATAAAATTCACCCGGAAATCCGGGTGAATTGTCACATTCTTCTGAATTTATTTAACGAGTCATCCAATAAGCTATTCACCAGCTAAATATTGAGTGTCTAATTGACAGAATGCGAGTAGCAACGATGAGACGGAGGCGTAGAAACCGAATTCATCAACGTCATGACATTTCACGTTGAACTTTGGTAACCAAGTCAGCAGTTGTTGTTCGATAAACTGCTGTTGAGCGGCAAATGAATTCTCTAGTTCTTCTTCAATATTCGTTTCGTTTGAACGAATGATCAAGTTACCAAGGAAATCGAGTTCGATAGCAATGTGGTCTGCTGGCTCTTTTAGATCTTGGTTCACAACTAAGTTGTGCTTAGCCATGATCTCTTCCATATCTTTTGCTGGCTTATCATTCAAAAGGCCAGTTTCGCCGATATACATAGAAGCGTAAGGAAGAGCACCGTGCTTATCTGTCTTTAAGAAAAGATCGCAAAAGTCTGCAGACAGTTCTAGCTGAGCATCTTCACGTGTTTGTAGACGGTTTAGCGCATCCACTAACTTATCAATCGCTGGCTTTAGTGTTTCATTTTCGCCTAAACCAGTTAGGAAAGAACGAATTGCAACAGAGTGGTAGTGATCGAGTTCTTCTTGAGTGAGCTCTTTGGCAAATAAGCTTGATAGCCACCAGTATATTTCTGCTCTTTGCTCGTTGAACGCTTTCGTATCTTTCATTTGTTAGATCCTGACTTAGTCTTGTGATGTTGCTTATATGCATCTTGAAGTCACTTGGGCATAAGCACACCAAGGCTGAATAACAAGGTTATTTGCGAAACGCAAAGTTACTCGTTAGTAGTAATGCCTATATTGAATTGCGATGGACGATAAATAGCAAGGTTTAAGATTGTCTTGTATCAAAAAAAATCCATGTTTCTGGCTTTTATCTTCTGTACCACTAGAATTGTTACTAGTTATGAATAGAATAGTCACTGAAACTATTAAATAAGAAAAGTGGTGTAGATGAGCTATCACGTATTAGTCGTAGAAGATGATGTGGTAACCCGCAGTAAACTGGTTGGATACTTCCAGAACGAGGGTTACACAGTGAGCGAAGCAGAAAGCGGCGCTCAAATGAGAAACGTGTTAGAAGAAAACAACGTTGACCTCATTATGCTGGACATCAACTTACCAGGCGAAGATGGATTGATGCTAACTCGCGAATTACGCAGTCAATCAGACATTGGAATTATTTTAGTTACTGGACGCACGGATAGCATCGACAAAATCGTTGGCCTTGAAATGGGCGCTGACGATTACGTTACTAAACCCTTCGAACTTCGCGAGTTATTAGTTCGAGTTAAAAACCTACTTTGGCGTATTTCTGCTGCTCGTAAAACAGCAGCGGGCGCAGTCGAAGAAATATCAGATGAGTCTGTGGTTCGTTTTGGTGAGTGGACATTTGATATCCCTCGTCGTGCGTTAAGCAAAAACGGCGAACCGGTGAAACTGACCAAAGCAGAATACGAACTGCTAGTGGCATTGTCTTCTTACCCTAACCAAGTATTAAGCCGCGAACGTATTTTGAATATGATTAGCCACCGAGTGGACGCGCCTAATGACCGTACTATCGACGTATTGATTCGTCGTATGCGTGCAAAAATGGAGTTTGATCCTAAGAACCCACAAATTTTTGTGACGGTTCACGGTGAAGGTTACATGTTCGCTGGTGATTGATTTCCTTAGGAAGTGATTAATCAACAACGACATTTAAACGTAAAAAGCCGAGACACCATTGATGTCTCGGCTTTTTTATTGCTTAGCTTTCATTGTTAACGAACAGAGAACCTAAAAATACTTGCCGACTCAGTCTGCTCAGTATGAGTTTAAAGATTCAATTGGCTTACTGAGGCTGAGCCGCAGAAACTTCACCGTCATCTTCAACTAAGCTGGAAGCTTCTGGAATCACCGGCTCTTCAACAATGTCATTGCTTGTATCAAGCCAATCACGTAAATCTTGCCAAACTAATCCCATGGTTTCGTGCCAGTAACGCTCAGTCTGCTCAAGGTAGAGAGCTTTTGGCATGTACTTATTCCAAGGCTCAACAACGCCTTCTTGTGCAAGGTAGTTGGTTGGTGCAGGCAGTGGTTTCATACCAGCTGCATGGAATTCATTGAGTGCACGAGTCATATGGCTCGCTGAAGTCACCAGAACCATTTTTTTATTCTTAACGAACGCAGCGGCTTGGCGAGCTTCTTCCCAGGTGTCTTTTGCGGTTTCAAGCAGAATGATGTCGGGCTTTGCTACGCCAAGTGCTAATGCAACTTTAGCCATCATTCTTGCGTTACTGACTTCAGTGCCTGCGCCATAGCCAGACAAAATGAGTTTTGCACCAGGGTAAAGGCGTAGAATACGAATCCCTTCACTTAAACGCATCAGGCCGGTGCGGCTAAGTTCTGATGTCGGTGGAATTTGGTCGTCTACGACGTGACCACTTCCGAGAACCATTACGTAATCGACGGTTTCATCGACAGGTAAAAAAGCGGTGTGTTGCCTTTCCATTGGCATTAAAAGTTGACTAGAAACTGGTTGGAAAGCGATTAGGAAAATACCACATAGGGCTGAAAGGGTGATTAAGCAACCCGTCTTCCTTTTGGTAGTAAACATCACTAGGGCTAAACCCAGAAAAGCGAGAATTAACATTGCTGGCAGTGGCATCAATAGCGAAGACACTACTTTTTTCAGCTCAAACATATCCGAATAGTCCGAAAAAACATCACTTAGTAGTAAAAAGAGACATCGCCTCTTTATTCCTGAAATTCCTGTGACAGAATAGCAGGCACGATAGGACATAATAACTCAAGTAGCCGTGACTGAAGACCGTAATTTCGACGATATTGCCCACAAATTTGCAAAAAATATTTACGGCTCTGACAAAGGAGAGATCCGTCAGATCATCGTATGGGAAGATTTAGAACAAGCTTTGAGCAAGTTTGAGCAATCAGCTTCTCCGCTGCATGTGCTTGATGCTGGAGGCGGCCTTGCACAGATGTCGCAAAAAATTGCGTCGCTTGGGCATAACGTTTCTCTGTGTGATCTCTCTTCTGAAATGCTGAAGCTCGCAGAAGAAAGTATCAGCGAAGCGGGTTTGCTAGAGCAATATCGATTTATTCATTCACCAGTACAAAAAGTCGCAGAACATCTCGATGAGAAAGTCGATTTTGTGATGTTTCATGCCGTAATGGAATGGTTAGCCGATCCTAAAGAGGCGCTTGATTTATTGCTTGAACAAGTTAAACCGGGTGGCGTTGCCTCGATAATGTTTTACAACCACCACGGATTAGTCCTGAAAAATGTGATTTGTGGCAACATTCCTCATGTATTGAATGGGATGCCACATCGAAAACGGTTTAAGCTGCAACCACAAAAAGGCTTGAAGCCAGAAGAGGTTTACCAATGGATAGAAGACGCCGGTCTAGAAATCTGTGGTAAATCAGGCATTCGTTCCTTCAGTGACTACATAGGTAATATGGAGTACATGGGCGATTACCAATTTGAAGATGTATTGGAACTAGAAAAACAGCTATGTCGCCAAGAGCCATATCTGTCGCTAGGCCGTTATATTCACGTTTGGGCTCAAAAACCTGCGCAATAACAGCGGTGAATGTGGTAAAAGAAGCCACAACATGCGCTATGCAATCGTAAGAAGCCCGCGTCATAAAGAAATAGGCGTCATATCTAATACATTCGATATGACGAAGAACAGTAACAGGAACCACAATGAGTGAAATGACTCAAACTGCCGAAGAGCAGCCAATTGATGAGTTGGTGGGCTGGGTCAAGCAGCATGATTTTTCATTAAACTTGCCACCAGAGCGCTTAGCATTTTTGATTGCTATCGCAGTACTAAGCAATGAAAGGTTCGATGAAGAGTTGGGCGAGGGTGAACTGCACGATGCATTTACCATCGTCACTCGACTGTTTGAAGATACTGGCGAAGCGTCCGCGTTTCGTGCCAACAATGCCATCAACGAGTTAGTTAAACAGAAGTTGATTAGCCGCTTTACCAGCGAAATCACCGATGGTGCGAGTATTTATCGCTTATCACCATTGGCGATTGGTATTTCAGATTATTACTTACGCCACCGTCAGTTCTCTAAGTTAAAACTGTCTATCCAGCTTTCTATGGTTGCGGATGAGATGGCAAAAGCCATTGAAGCAGCACAAAAAGGCGGAACTCCAGGACATTGGAGAAAGAATGTTTACGGCGTGCTCAAGTATTCTGTTGGTGAAATTTTCGATCAGATTGATCTTAACCAACGTGTTATGGATGAGCAGCAGCAAACCGTTAAACAGCAAATTGCCGACCTTTTAAACAAGGATTGGCGAGAGGCGATTAACAACTGTGAAACCTTGCTTTCAGAAACCTCTTCCACGCTGAAAGAATTGCAAGACACCTTGCAAGCGGCGGGTGATGAACTGCAAACACAGATCCTCGATATTCAAGAAATTGTTTACGGTGACGATGAACTCGAATTCGTTGGCGAAACCCTGTTCGGCTTGCAGATGAAGCTAGACCGAATCACCAGTTGGGGCCAACAAGCCATCGATTTATGGATCGGCTACGACCGCCATGTTCACAAGTTTATTCGTACCGCTATCGATATGGATAAAAACCGCGCCTTTAGCCAGCGCTTGCGTCAGTCAGTCACAGACTACTTTGATGCGCCTTGGTTATTGACCTACGCCGATGCTGAGAAGCTGACCGATCTTCGTGATGAAGCGCTCGTGCTTCGTGATGATGAAGTGATGGGACAAGCGCCAATCGACGTTGAGTACGAAGAATTTGAGCAAGTGAATGATCTGCTTTCAGAACGAATTGCAGAGATGTTAAAAGCTCACAAACAGCAAGGCGCGCCAATTGACCTTGGCCTTGTGCTACGCGATTACCTCGCAGCACACCCTCGCACACACCATTTTGATTTAGCCAGAATTGTTGTCGACCAAGCCGTGCGCTTAGGTTACTCAGAGTCTGACTATCAGGCTATTCAGCCGGATTGGCAGGCAATCAACGATTTCGGTGCAAAGGTACAAGCAAATGTCATTAACAAGTACTGATGATTACATGCCAGAGAAACTGGTAAAAGCGATAGCGAATCCGTTGTTCCCTGCGCTAGATAGCATGCTGCGTTCAGGTAAGCATGTTTCAACAGAAGATCTAGACAACCACGCGTTGCTTTCTGATTTCGAAGTGGAACTTCAGCATTTTTACCAACGCTACAATACGGAACTGGTAAAAGCGCCTGAGGGTTTCTTCTACCTGCGTCCGCGTTCTACGTCTCTGATTGGCCGTAGTGTATTGTCTGAGCTAGACATGCTGGTTGGTAAGGTGTTGTGTTTCTTATACCTAAGCCCAGAACGTCTTGCTCATGAAGGTATCTTCACCAATCAAGAACTGTTTGATGAATTGATGTCGTTAGCGGATGAGAAAAAGCTCATGAAGCTAGCAACGAACCGCGCATCTGGTTCTGACTTAGACAAAGAAAAGCTCTTTGAAAAAGTACGTACTTCTTTGCGTCGTTTACGCCGTATCGGCATGCTGATTGCGATTGGTGAAACCGGCAAGTTCCGTATCAGCGAAGCGGTATTCCGCTTTGGCGCTGACGTTCGTGTTGGCGACGATATGAAAGAAGCGCAATTACGTCTTATCCGTGATGGTGAAGCTGTGGTTCATACCCAAGAGCCTAACCAGGGTAGCTTGTTGAATGAAGAACAAGCGGAAGCTGTATCAGAACTAGAACTAGACGTAGATGAAAACGGTCAACAAGACATTTTTAACGATCAAGCCGGCTTTGACCTTGAGTCAAACGATGGCGAACAAACAAAAGTAGAAGGTGAAGCATGATTGAAAGAGGTAAGTATCAATCATTAACCATGATCAACTGGAACGGCTTCTTTGCGCGTACTTTTGATATTGATGGATTGGTTACAACGCTTTCTGGCGGTAACGGTGCAGGTAAGTCGACCACAATGGCGGCATTCATCACAGCACTGATCCCTGACCAAAGCCTTCTGCATTTCCGTAACACAACGGAAGCGGGCAGTTCACAGTCATCTCGTGATAAAGGCCTTTACGGTAAGCTTCAGCCGGGCGCATGTTATGCCGCGCTAGATGTTGTGAACTCTCGTAATCAGCGTCTATTGTTCGCAGTAAAACTGCAGCAAGTTGCGGGTCGTGATAAGAAAGTCGACATCAAACCGTTCGTTATCCAAGGCCTCCCAAGCCATGTGAAACCAACCGATGTTTTGATTCAGAACGTTTCAGACAGCCATGCTCGCGTATGCCAGTTGAATGACGTGAAAGCGGCGGTAGCGCAATACGAAGGCGCGCATTTTAAAGCGTTTTCTTCGATTGTTGATTACCACTCACAGATGTTTGAATACGGTGTGGTACCGAAGAAACTGCGTAACAGCAGTGACCGCTCTAAGTTCTACCGTCTGATTGAAGCATCGCTTTATGGTGGTATTTCAAGTGCAATTACGCGTTCACTGCGTGATTACCTTCTGCCACAAAATGGTGGTGTGAAGAAAGCATTCCAAGACATGGAATCAGCACTTCGCGAAAACCGTATGACACTAGAAGCGATCAAAACGACTCAGTCGGATCGTGACTTGTTCAAACACTTGATCACTGAATCTACGAACTACGTGGCAGCAGATTACATGCGCCATGCCAACGATCGTCGCAACAAGCTTGATCAAACTATGAAATTCCGTGGTGAACTGTTTGGTTCACGTGAAACCTTGCTTAATCAAAACAACTTGTTGAACCGCGTTCAAGAAGAGCTTGAGCTGTTGGTCGATCAAGAATCGGCACTAGAGCAAGATTATCAAGCGGCTTCGGATCATCTGCAATTAGTTCAAACTGCACTTCGTCAGCAAGAGAAAATTGCCCGCTACAGCGAAGATCTAGAAGAGCTTAACGAGCGTCTAGAAGAGCAAATGATGGTGGTTGAAGAAGCTCAAGAGCGAGTACTTCTTGCTGAAGAGCAGGCAACCATCACTGAAGAAGAAGTGGATAGCCTGAAAACTCAGCTTGCTGACTACCAACAAGCGTTGGATGTTCAGCAAACGCGTGCACTTCAATACCAGCAAGCGGTTCAAGCATTAGAGAAAACTAAGCAGTTGCTTGGTGATGAATCTATTACGGCAGAAAGCGCACTAACTCTGGTTTCAGAGCTAAAAGCACAAGAAGAATCAAGCACTCAAACGCTACTGTCGACGAAGCATAAACTAGACATGTCTTCTGCTGCTTCTGCACAGTTCGACAAAGCACTCGCTCTTGTTAAAAGTATTGTGGGTGACGTTGAACGTAAAGAAGCGTCTAGCAGCGCTAAACAAGCGTTAGAGAAAGGTCGTAACGCAAAACACGTTGTTGAAAATGAACAGCAGTGGCGTGCTCAGCACCGTGATATGGCTCGTGATGTGGCTCAGCAGCGTCAAGTAAAAGAGCTTGCGACTGAATACCAAAAGCAACACAACATTTCACTGACTGACGAAGCGGTTTTCGACGAAGAGCGCGAACGTCATGCAATGCAGATCGAAACGCTTGAGTACGCTCAAGAAGAGTTACGTGAAGCGAAAAGTGAACAGCGTCGTGTACAACAAAACCACGACCAAGAGATTCAAAAACTAGAGTCTATTGCTCCTGCTTGGATCACAGCAAACGATGCGCTTGAAGCATTGAGAGATCAAACCGAAGCTGAGCTAGAAGATAGCCAAGCGGTGATGACTCAAATGCAGCAAGTGCTTGAAGATGAGAAATCGCAAGCGGCAGCAAAAGATCAGTTGGCTACGCGCCGAGCTGAACTTGAGCAAGAGATTGAGCGTTTAGCTTCGCCAGGTGGTTCTAACGATCCTCGCCTCAAAGGTCTGGCGGATACGCTGGGTGGCGTGTTGCTTTCTGAGATCTACGATGACATCACGATTGGTGATGCGCCGTACTTCAGTGCGATGTACGGCCCAGCTCGTCACGCAATTGTGGTTTCTGATCTTGATGGTATTAAAGAGAAGCTGGTGGATCTTGATGATTGTCCAGAAGACCTTTACATCCTAGAAGGCGATGTCGACGCGTTTGATGACAGTTCATTTAATGCCGATGAGCTTGAAGGCGCAGTATGTGTTCAGCTGAACGATCGCCAAATGCGTTACTCACGTTTCCCTGAGATCCCACTGTTTGGCCGTGCGGCTCGTGAACAACGTCTAGAGAAATTGCGCGAAGAGCGTGATGTTGTTGTTGAGAACCACGCGAAAGCCGCGTTTGACTCTCAAAAGCTGAATCGCCTATATCAAGCATTCAACAGCTTTGTTGCGAAGCACCTGCACGTTGCGTTTAACGCAGACCCAGAACAAGCACTTGCTGCGATTCGTGATAAGCGTAATCAAATTGTTCGTTCTCTGGCTGAGCTTAACTCTAAAGAGCAGCAGCAACGTAGCCAGCTTCTACAAAGCAAGCAGGCACTCGGTGCGCTAGATAAATTAGCTCCAATGGTTCGTATTTTAGAAGACGAAACATTGGCTGAGCGCTTAGCTGAATTAGAAGCACAACTAGAACGTCTGAGTGAAGCTAAGTCTTACTTGAATACGCACGGCAAGGCGCTTGCTTCTCTAGAACAGATCGTATCTGCACTAGACGCTGACCCAGAGCAGTTCGAAGCTTTGGAAGCCGAATATCGTCAAGCTGATAACGCGCTACAAACGCTAAAAGGCAAAGTGTTCGCACTGTCTGATCTGATTGAGCGTCGTCACTACTTTGCTTACGCGGATTCTGTTGATTTGCTTAACAAGAGCAGTGAACTGAGCGAGCAATTAAAAGCGAAGTTGGTTCAAGCTGAACAAGCAAGAACCAAAGGCCGCGATGGCTTGAAGCAAGCTCGCGAACAGATGAACCAATACAACCAAGTATTGGCGGCACTGAAGAGCTCACATCAAGCGAAGCAAGAGACGGTTCAAGAGTTCAAACAAGAGCTACAAGAGTTCGGCGTAAACGCTGACGAAGGCGCTGAAGAGCGTGCTGTACGTCGTCGTGATGAACTTCAAGAACGTCTGCACACATCTCGCAGCCGTAAGAGCGAATACGAGCGAACGATTACGTCAACAGAACTTGAGATGAAAGCCTTGGCTAAGCGTCTTAAGAAAGTTCAGAAAGAGTACACAGAGCTTCGTACTTTCGTTGTTGCAGCAAAAGCAGGCTGGTGTTCAGTACTTCGCTTAGCTCGTGAAAATGATGTTGAACGTCGTCTTCATAAGCGTGAACTGGCTTACCTAACGGCGGGCGAGCTTCGCTCTATGTCGGATAAATCACTGGGTGCGCTACGTCTAGCTGTAGCTGACAATGACGACCTACGTGATTCGCTGCGTCTATCTGAAGACAACGCACATCCAGAGCGTAAGGTTCTGTTCTACATTGCGGTTTATCAACACCTTCGCGAGCGTATTCGCCAAGACATCATTCATACGGATGATCCGGTTGAAGCAATCGAAGAGATGGAAGTTGAGCTCGCTCGATTAACAGAAGAACTGACGCAGCGTGAAAACCGCTTGGCGATCAGCTCTGAGTCGGTAGCAAGCATCATCAAGAAAACGATTCAGCGCGAGCAGAACCGTATTCGAATGCTGAACCAAGGGCTGTCGAACATCTACTTTGGTCAGGTTAAAGGCGTACGTTTGAATGTTAAGATCCGTGAAAGCCACGAAATCTTGCTATCGGGCTTAGCGACTCAACAAGAGCAGCATAAAGACTTGTTCGAAACGACTCGTTTCACCTTCTCTGAAGCAATGGCGAAGTTGTTCCAACGTGTGAACCCACACATTGACATGGGTCAACGTTCTCCGCAAGTTCTGGGTGAAGAGCTACTGGATTACCGTAACTACCTAGAGCTAAGTGTGGAAGTTAACCGTGGTTCAGACGGCTGGCTACAAGCAGAATCGGGTGCACTTTCTACCGGTGAGGCGATCGGTACTGGTCAATCTATCCTATTGATGGTTGTTCAGAGCTGGGAAGAAGAGTCTCGTCGACTTCGTAGCAAAGACATCGTTCCATGTCGTTTGTTGTTCCTTGATGAAGCAGCTCGTCTGGATGCGAAATCTATCTCTACCTTGTTCGAACTGTGTGACCGTTTGGGTATGCAACTTCTGATTGCAGCACCTGAAAACATTAGCCCAGAGAAAGGTACAACCTACAAACTGGTTCGTAAGGTCTTCAAAGACCACGAACACGTACATGTTGTTGGCCTGCGCGGTTTTGCTCAAAACAAACCAGCATCTCCGGTGCAAGAGCTTATCGAAGAGACTGAGCAATAACTTTGATAGCCGAATTATAATCTTGATAGCCGAGCAATAACCTTGATAGCCGAGCAATAACCTTGATAGCTTAGCTATAAGCTCGAAAGCGACTCAATGATATTTGTTCAAAGCCCCTAATCATTAGGGGCTTTTTTGTACCTTGAATCTAATTTCTTACTTCTTACTTCTTACTTCTTACTTCTTACTTTTTACTTCTACAGCAGAACCCCTCCCGCTTAATCCTTTCGTCGACACTGATAAGACCACTCATATATTAGGGTTATTATCAATGGAACTTGTTTGAGGTCACACGCACAAAACCACAAATAATGTATGGTAATGACATAGATTTAATAATATTAATAATATTGTATTACTTAAATTTTAATTATTGATAACTCGCGTGTGCGAAAGGTAAAGGTAGGACTTAGGTATGATTCAAATCGTGATTGATGGGAAATATCGAATCGTCGAGCAAGGACAAACCGTTCTTGAAGCGGCAAAAACATGTGGTTTGGAAATCCCATCTTTATGTGGTTTGAACAAAACAGCGGATAAAGTGCCGTGTGATTTGTGTGTCGTTGAAGTTGATGGCGTTGGTGTTACTCGCTCTTGTGAGCTTGAAGTGTCTAATGGGTTGAATATTACCACTCAGTCAAAACAGTTAACGAATCATCGACAAGAAGCGTTGAATCGCATTATGACCGATCACTACGCTGACTGTGAGGCGCCATGCCAAACAGCCTGTCCTGCTGGGGTCGACATCCAATCTTACCTGCACCATATTGCTCAAAATGATCACATCAAAGCGATTGAAGTGATCAAAAAGACATTACCAATGCCGCTTTCAATTGGTCGTGTGTGTCCTGCTTTCTGTGAAACCGAATGTCGTCGTAACTTGGTTGATGAATCCATTGCGATTCGCCAACTCAAACGACACGCTGCCGACGCGGATTTAGCGACTCAAGAGAGCTACATGCCAGCTAAGAAACCGAATAAAGGCAAGAGTATTGCAATTGTCGGTAGTGGCCCCGGTGGGCTTACGGCGGGTTATTACCTATCTAACGAAGGCTATGATGTCAGTGTCTATGAGTCGATGCCGCAAGCGGGTGGTTGGCTGCGTTACGGTATCCCTGAATATCGCTTACCTAAGTCGATTCTAGATAAAGAAATCGAGTTGATGTGTCGCAACGGAATGGTGGTTGAGTGCGGTAAAAAACTCGGTGTTGATTTTACACTGTCTGATTTAAGTAACGATTTTGATGCGGTTTGTTTAGCCGTTGGCGCATCACAAGCGGTCGAGATGAATTACCCGGGTAGTGAACTCGGCGGTTGTTATTTGGGTGTCGATTATCTGAAAGATTACGTGACCGATCAGCAGTACGTCACTGGTAAAAAGGTTGCCGTGATCGGTGGCGGTAATACAGCGATTGACTGTGCTCGAACCGCAGTTCGTGATGGCGCGGATACTACGCTGATTTATCGTCGTACTCGAGATGAGATGCCAGCAGAAGATTACGAAATCGAAGAAGCTGAACATGAGGGTGTGAAGTTCCACTTCTTAACCAACCCTGCAGAAAACATAGCCGATGAAAATGGTCATGTATCAGAAATACGATTAGAGCGTATGGCTTTGGGTCCGGCTGATGCTTCAGGCCGCCGCAGCCCTAAACCAACTGGCGAGTTCTTTGTTGAAGCGTTTGATACGGTTATTGCTGCCGTGTCGCAAAAGCCTGATCTGAGCTTTATGGACAATGAAGCGATTGATATTCCTCTTACTCGTTGGAATACCGCAGATGCTGATCCACAAACCATGCATACCGGAACCGGAAATATTTTCAGTATTGGTGATTTCCGACGCGGCCCTGCAACCGCAGTCGAAGCGGTGGGGGATGGGCGTATTGCTGCACAAGCGATCGATCGCTTCTTCCATGGTGATATGGACAATATTCCAGCCAAACCGTTTAACTCAAGAAAGCACAAACAGCTCAAAGCGGTGGATCCTGAGCAATACCAGTCGATACAACGCATGGCCCGTAAGATCATGCCAGAACTAACGCCCGAGCAGCGTGAACAAAGCTTTGATGAAGTAGAAACAGGGTTTGAGAATGCTGATGCAATAGCGGAAGCTGCAAGATGTCTAGAGTGTGGCTGCCAAGCTAATACAGATTGCGACCTACGAGACTACTCGACTGAATACAAAGCAACGCAAACCCATCCTGAATACAAAATCGATGTGGCTTCGAATGAGAGTTGGCAGGCGATTCGTGCTGAAGAAGCGAAGGTCGGGTTAACAAGACAAAAATTTTCGGTCGATGACAGTTCTGAGTTCATTATCTTTGACGCCAACCGCTGTATCAGTTGTGGCCAGTGTATCCAAGCCTGTCGCGAACAGAATGTTCATGGCGTTCTAAGCTTCATGAATCAATCGGATGGCAAACCTGCATCAAGACCCGAATGTCGCCCTAACTTTGGGGCGGACAAGACCTTAATGGGCGACTCAAACTGCGTTCAATGTGGATCGTGTATTCAGGCGTGTCCAACCGGTGCAATGGTGGATGCTCGCGACAGAAAGCAGGGAGACACAGACGTACTCAAGAAAGTCGATACCATCTGCACCTATTGCGGTGTCGGCTGCAAGCTAACCATGCATATCGATGAGCAGAAAAACAAAATCCGCTATATCGAAGGCGGAGACTCTCCGGTTAATGAAGGCATGTTGTGTGTTAAGGGACGATTTGGCTTCGATTTTGTGGGCAGCGATGCGCGTTTAACCACACCATTAATTCGTAAAGATGGCTGGTTGCAACCTGCAAGTTGGGATGAGGCAGTTAAGCTTATTGCCGAGAAGTTTACTGCGATTAAGCAAGGCTTTGGCAGTAACGCTTTAGCGGGGTTCTCGTCGGCGAAAACCACCAATGAAGATAACTATGCCTTCCAAAAATTCATACGTCGTGAACTCGGTACCAATAACGTCGATCACTGTGCGCGCCTTTGTCACGCATCTACTGTTACTGGTTTAGAGGCTTCGCTAGGTAGCGGGGCGATGACCAATGATATTCCAAGCATCAAGCACTCAGATGTGATCTTTATTATTGGCTCCGACACCACGTCAGCACACCCAATTATTGGCTCGCATATCAAGCAAGCTGTGAGACATGGTGGAGCGAGATTGATCGTTGCCGATCCAAAACGAATCGATATTGCTGACCATGCTGAACTTTATTTAGCGCACCGACCGGGTACTGATGTAATGTTGATCAATGGTGTGATGCAGCAAATCATCAAACACGGTTGGTACGACCAAGAGTATATCGAAGACCGTGTGGATGGCTTTGATACCTTGCTTCAAGAGGTAATGTCACCAAGCTATTCACTAGACAAAGTGGAGCTGGTAACTGGCGTTAAAGCGGAAGACATCTTCGCAATGGCGCGATTGATTGGTACTGCAGAGCGTACAGCGGTGTACTACTCGATGGGCATTACGCAACATACCACTGGTCACGATAACGTTCGATCAATCGCTAACCTACAGCTCTTGTGTGGCAATATCGGAATTGAAGGCGGCGGTATCAACCCATTACGTGGTCAATCCAATGTTCAGGGTGCGTGTGACATGGGCGCATTGCCAAATAACCTTCCGGGTTATCAGAAAGTGTACAACCCAATGGTTCGTCAAAAATTCGCGATGGAGTGGGGTGTTTCTGACCTACCGGCTGAAACAGGCTTAACGTTGACCGAAATTATTGATGGAGCGTGTCATCGAGATGTTCGTGGTCTGTACGTAATGGGCGAGAACCCAGTGCTGAGTGACCCGAACCAAGCGCATGTGATTGAAGGTCTTGAAGCGTTAGATTTCCTCGTGGTTCAAGATATTTTCTTAACCGAAACCGCTCAATATGCCGATGTGGTGCTACCGTCTTGCTCGTTTGCTGAGAAGTCTGGTCATTTTACTAATACCGAGCGTCGTGTTCAGCGTATTAACCCGGCGGTATTGCCTCCAGGTGAAGCGAAAGAAGATTGGGTGATTATCCAAATGTTGGCTAATGCGATGGGCGGCAATTGGGAATATGACTCGGTTGCTGATATCACCAATGAGATAGCGCGTGTCACGCCACAGTATGGTGGTTTACGTTGGGAGAACATTACGGTGAACGGCGTGCAATGGCCAAGTAATAAGAACAACCCTGATGGCACACGTATCATGCACCAGACCCAATTTACGCGTGGGCGTGGTCAAATGGAGGCGATTCCGTTTAGATACGCTGCTGAGCTACCGGATGCGGAATACCCGTTAGTATTAACGACAGGCCGTATTCTAGAACAGTTCCACACCGGAACCATGACACGTAAAACAAAAGGGTTGGATAACTTAGCAGGGCCGCGTGCCATGGTGAGTGTTCATGATGCTGAAGCGCTAGGTATCTCGAATGGTCAGATGCTTAAGGTCTCAACACGTCGTGGTGAAATCGAAATCGCGGCCTTTGTGACTAAACGAATGCAAAAGGGTGTGGTATTTATTCCATTCCATTTTGTTGAATCACCAGTTAACCGTTTGACTACCACAGCGACTGATCCACACGCGAAGATCCCTGAATTTAAGGTGGCGGCTGTGCGTATTGTTCCTATTCGTGAGCCTGAGTGTGAAGTAACAGAGGCTTAATCATATTAGCTCGGTGAAGACGGCTGGCATTAAAAAGCCGCGTAACTCTCAGAGTTATGCGGCCTTTTTATCGAGCTAGATTCAGTATCAATAACTGAGTCGTTTCGCTTTAATTTAGATGAGCTTAGTTTTGAACAATTTCGCTACCGTGAACACCAAATTGCTTAGCAGCGTAGGCAACGCGCTCTGCTGGTTTTGGGTATTCAGCCGGTGTGCCCAGGTTTTCAATATGATGCAAGCGAGGTAATAAACCTGCGCCGTTTGCAATCTGTATTGCTAATCCAGGGCGAGCGTTTAGCTCCAGTACCATCGGGCCTTCTTCTTGGTCTAAAACCATGTCAGTACCCATGTAACCAAGGCCTGTCATTTCCCAAGCACTTGATGCAAGTGTCAGCAGCTTTTCCCAATGGGGTACTTGTAGTAGCGCCAACTCTTTACCCGTATCTGGGTGGTGAGTCACTGGGTGGTCAAATTGAACCGCACGAACGGCTTTACCCGTAGCGATACAAATACCTACGCCCACAGCACCTTGGTGCAAGTTAGCTTTACCATCAGAAGCCGAAGTCGATAGACGCATCATCGCCATTACAGGGTAGCCCTTGAATACAATGATTCGTACATCTGGTACACCCTCGTAACTGAAGCCGTCAAAACACTCGTCAAACTTGATGAGGTTTTCAACTACAGCAACATCGTTCTTACCACCGAGTGAGAAAAGACCCGCGAGAGCGTTACTGATGTGGCGCTCTACGTCTTCTTCATTGATAGTCGAACCCGATGGCTTGGTGTAAACGCCGTCCTTGTGAGAAGTCACAACAAGGATTCCTTTACCGCCGCTGCCTTGAGCTGGCTTGATTACGAAACCCGGCCACTCTTTTACCATCTTGTGGATTGTTTTTACTTCAGCTTGATGACCAATAACGCCAATCAGTTTTGGCACAGTAGCGCCAGCCTGTTCAGCAATGATTTTAGTCTTAAGCTTGTCATCAACGAGTGGATACTTGGAACGATCATTGTAGCGACCAATATAACTATGGTTACGCTTGTTCATTCCCATTATGCCTTTGTCTTTCAACCTAAACGGTGAAGTAAACTGATCAAACATAACTTAGTCCTCCGCTAGCGGTTTAAAGCGACGAAGCTCGGTTAGACGGTATCCTGTGTAGTTACCTAGTAGCAAGATGGTCGCTAGAATAACAAGTTGTAAACCAATAAAGTTAAACGTTAAGTGCTGAATGAACGGGTTAGTCATGCCTAAGTAAACAAGAACCGCAGTGAATAGAGAACCACCACCTTGCAGCATTACTTCTTTCGCGCCTTCTTCTTCCCATAGGATAGACATACGTTCGATAGTCCAAGATAGGATAATCATAGGGAAGAACGTAATGGATAGACCTTCAGTCAGACCCACTTTAAACGCGACCACAGTGAATACAGAAATAATCATGATTACCGTGATGATTACGGCGGATATCCTAGCGACCAGTAGTAAGTTGAGTTTGGACAAGTAACTTCGAATAATCAGACCCGTACCTACGATAAGTAGGAAACCGACAATACCCGTTACCAATTGTGTTTGCACAAAGGCTACCGCAATCAGTACTGGCATGAAGGTACCGGACGTTTTCAGACCTATGATGACACGAAGGAACACAACAATCAGAGCACCGATAGGAATCAGCATGATGGTTTTAAACATCGCTTGCTCTTCTAGCGGCAGACTATGAATGGAAAGGTTTAACAGTTGATCCGCAGAGACTTTACTGTTGGTTGCTTCAGTGGGAGTCACCTCCTGAGCAATCATCGAGAAGTGAACTTTACTGTTCTTACCGCCAACCACGTCTAATAGAGATACATTTGATTCATCCCAAATTAGCAGGTTTGGCTGAACTTGCTGTTCGCTTGATTCAGGAGAGAATAAAACCCATTGGTCGTTATCCCAGATCTGGTTCATTTGCTGGATAGATTGACGACGACGTCCATCTTCTAGCTCGATAACACCAACCACTTTATTGTGAATGTTTGCTGCTGAAAGTAGCTTGTGTGTCGCTTCCACTTTAGTCATGTTATTCAGAATAAGCGCTGAGTTTTGGCTGTCTGGATCGTTAAGTGTTTTGATGAGCTCACGGGTAAAAGTGAGGTTGTCTGCAGAACGCTTTGTCGCTCTATCAATCAATGCAAAAGAAGCGGCTTCTTCAGGGCCGTCGAAGCTTGGCTGTGCGACTTCGCCTTCTGGCGGTATAGCATCAACTTTTGCTTGGTTGTCGACTAGGAATTGTGTTTTGTAGTAGATAGTTTGAGGGCCATCTGCGTATCGAATAGACCACTCTGCGCGGCGACCTGATTCGGTATTCAAGTAAGAGATACCATAACCTGGCGATGAAGCCGATTCGCCGATAAGTGTGTAGTTAGACTGAGTATGAGGAGCCGCTAAGGAAACTTTTGCTTCTTTGCCTACTGCGTTGAACTCGATGCGAGCTTCAACGTCCCAAACCTGTCTGGTTTCCCCTGGAGTCCAAGGTACACCGTAGGTCGTATGTCTGAACATACTCAGTGTTATACCTGCCACAATAAGCAGGAATATAGAGATATAAAATGGAATTCTTGACGTCATAGCTTACCCTACTATTGTTATTTAACTTCCGTTTGTACGTACTTTTTACTTACATCTACTAGCGCTATGTCTTTGATAAATTCGCGCCCTAGTAACACAGGGTGACTCATTTGAGAGCGATCCGCCAATGTAAATTGCGCTTTTTCATGGATTTTTCCAACTTTCACCCATAATTCGATCACAGCTCGACGTTCTGCTTGATCATTGGTTGATTGACGGATTTTTACATAACGTACAACAGGCGCTTCAATCCATTTCTGGTCTTCTTTAGCTTGGGCTTTGTCGTCTAGGTGAAATTTAACCCAGTTCTTGCCGTTACGTTCGAATTCTTTGATATCGACAGCGTTTAAAGAGGAGGTGGTTGCACCTGTATCAACACGAGCATCAAAGCTTTGCTTGATAGAGTCGATAAACACTTTTTCGATGCCGCCAAGGATAGTCGGTTGTGATATAGGAGCGATAGGAGCAACGGCAATAGCGACCGGTTCCTCTTCCTCTAGCTCTTCAATAACCTTGTGTTCCATGCTCGTTAGATGGGTATCTAATTGACTAGAAAGGGTAGTAATTTCGTCTTCTAAGCTTTCAATATAGTCACTTTGATTGCTTAGTTGCAGTTCAAGATTTTGAACCTTATTTGCGATGTTTGTCTCTGAGCGGGAAATAGCGTCGAGAGTTTCTTGGTGGTAGGTAGCACCATTTGTAAGAGTACAACCAGAGAGCAAACCAACCGCCACAATAGGCGATAATCGCTTAAACATAAAAAAACCTTTGAGAATTAGAGAATAGTTCAGACTATTTAGAAGTTTAGCCCACAAAAAAGGATGCGTGAAGCATCCTATTGTAAGAGTCTGGTCATATTGAATCGCAATGTGAGCGCTACGCCAATTATTGCTATTTGGAATAGCTCACTTATTAAACACAAGTCAATTTTTGTTCAATTCTTAAGCTAAGGAAGCAAGGTTCACCGCGAAATTAACAGTGGCTTTTTGACCATGCAAGCAATTGTTTTGCTGCCTTAATAGGCTTGTGCTTTATTTACTCAATATGCCACTGCTTTGTGGGCAGTAAATCTATGGCTTTGTTGCTACCAGAATCGCACGTCTCGGTGCAGGGTGACCTTCAACCGTTTTACTTGGATCGTTCGGATCGAGGTAATCTGGAAGAGAGTTGTGTGTCATCCATTCTGTGGTGCGTTGTTCACCAATTGTCGTGACATTTTCGTCAACGATTCGTACGTCTTCAAAACCAACTTGTTCTAGCCAGCGTTTCAGTGCGCGAGCTGAAGGGAAGAAGTAGACGTTTCTCATTTGCGCGTAACGGTCAACCGGAACTAATACTGCGTTCTCATCGCCTTCAATCACCAAGGTTTCAAGAACCAGTTCACCGCCAGACACCAATTGGTCTTTCAGTTGAATCAAGTGGTCCAGTGGTGAACGACGATGGTAAAGCACGCCCATGCTGAATACCGTGTCGTAGGCTTCTAGCTTTGGGAGCTGCTCAATACCTAGAGGTAATAGGTGAGCTCGTTGGTCATCGCCCATCAACTTACGAATTGCTTCAAACTGAACCAAGAATAGGTGGGAAGGATCGATACCAACCGTTAAGCGAGCACCTTCACCCAGCATGCGCCACATGTGGTAACCATTGCCACAACCTACATCGAGAACCGAACGGTTTTTTAATGGAGATATATGTGGAAGCACACGATCCCATTTCCAGTCACTGCGCCACTCTGTATCGATATGGATGTCGTGAACCGTATAAGGACCTTTTCTCCACGGGTGGAAAGTCTTCAATAAGCTTTCTAGCTTTTTCAGTTCGCCTGTGTGGTATGGCGTAGAACTACCAATCGTCACTGAATTTTTCAGGTCAACTTGATCTGGCACGTCTTGTGGAATCTTGTTTAGTGCACGTAGCCAGCGGTCAAAGTCACCGTGCTCTGCATTTTGCCAATCGGTCAGTTGCTGTGGCAGGACATTTAGCCACGGCTGAAGGCGAGTATCTTGGGCAATAAGTTGATAAAAATTGGCAAAATTAAACATAGGTTTTCACTGAGTTGGTGGTGTAGAAATTAAATTTGTCACTCCATTAAAAGTGTGGACAAACATGCTAGGGAATCTCGTTTATCGTGTTTGATAAGAGATCCCCAATTCGTTTGTTCCTCGCTCTTGAGGATGACATTTTAGTACGTGCTAACGGTGTCGCGACGGTTACGTAATCTAAAATGTTTACTTTATCGCGAACATTGAACCAAAGTTGAAACATTGGAACCAGACTTCGCTGCTTGAGAAGCCAATCTTATCAAATCGCTCTCTGTGAACAGGGATCGAATCCGGGCGCATCACGTTTTCAATTGCGCTACGTTTCTGACTTACTTCTAGCTCGCTGTACCCGTTAGCACGTTTGAAATCATGGTGCAGGTCGATAAGCAGTTCATTTGAGCTTTCATCTTCGAATACGTATTTTTCTGACAGGATTAAGATCCCGCCTGGGCGCAGGCCAGCATGAATTTTCTCAAGCAGAGCGTATCGATCGTCTGGAGAAAGAAATTGCAGCGTAAAGTTAAGCACCACAACAGAAGCGTCTTTGATTTCCACTTCACGGATGTCGGCTTCAATCACTTCTACCGGTGTGTCACTGCGGTAAGCATTAACGTGCAATTTGCAGCGCTCAACCATGGCTTCTGAATTATCGATCGCGAAAATCGTGCAGCCTTCTTGCTGAATGTGACGACGCATAGAAAGTGTCGCAGCACCAAGCGAGCAGCCAAGGTCGTAAATATTTGAGTGTGGCTTTACAAAGCGCTCAGCCAGCATGCCGATTGCAGAGATGATATTGCTATAGCCAGGCACCGAACGTTGAATCATATCCGGAAATACTTCAGCAACCCTTGCATCAAAGGTGAAGTCTCCAATTTTATCAATAGGAGCGGAAAAGATATTGTCTGTGTTGCTCATAGCATTTTCTCTCGACAGTCAGCGTAATTGGCACAAAATTCGTACCAAATAAAAGGGGGCGTATTTTACGTAAAAAAAACGCCACTGTCACGAAAACTGAGATTTAGCTCAAGGTTCGAAGCTACTTACAAGTGAGAGGTTAAAACATCGAGATTTGGTGATTGCCTTTTTGAGCTGGAAACTGAGCCAGTTCGGGCAGTAATAATGATGTATTTTCAGAGACTTGCTTTTGTAGCCTCTTATAAATAGCAATCGCAAGTTCAGGTGCGTGGTTATTGTCTGGGGTGTGGATCATTAAATAGGGCTGCTTGCCTTCATTAAGCCAGTTTGGGATTTTGGCAAACCAAGGCTTAAAAAACTCAATATTAGGTTCTTGGTCTGGGTGACCAATAAATCGAATCATCGGGTTATTGGCGGTAGCAATTGCATGAACAGGAACACGCGGTTTTTTCTGATGCGCATCGATCACCGCTTCTGTGGTGGGTGGCGCAGAGAAAACGGGGCGGCTGTCCATAATGATGCGATTGATGCCTTCCTCAACCAGCCATTGGTTGAAGCGTTTTTCCGCATCGCCCTTATCAAAGAAACCTAAGTGTCGAACTTCGACGCCAAGCTGCATATCTTTTGGGAATAAGGTGCAAAACTTTTGTAGGGCAGGCAGCATGCTGGGCTCAAAACTGTGCGGCAGCTGAATCGTCCATTGACCAATACGGTCATGCAGTGGCGACATCGTCATCAAGAACTCTTTGAGTTCGGCTTGGCAGTGTCTCAGTTGTTGCTGGTGGGTGATGAATTTGGGCAATTTGAAGGTGAACTTGAAATCATCGTGACTGGCGGCTTTCCAATTGTGAACGGTAGACATACTTGGCGTAGCGTAAAAGGTGGTGTTGCCCTCAACGGTATGGAAAACTTGGGTGTATTTTTCCAAGCGTTCGGCAGGCTTGGTGCCTTTACCGTAGAACTGACTTTGCCACTCAGAATGAGACCACATAGTTAATCCAAGTCTTAGAGGTAAAGTTTCTGTTGTTATTACACGATTATCCATCTATTACACCGTTATCCATCACGCCATCAGTCATTACAAAAAGTTTTTGGGTTGAAACGAAAATCTACTTTACGAGAGTTTTGCTGATTAAGGTACTTTCGAGATATAATTATCGCAATTTTTTCGGTTTTGATGAATCTTTGCGCACTTGATGGGCTAAAAAGCAGCAAAGCCAGATAAAACACAATAAATTCGAATGTGGAAGGTCGATTTTAAGCGAGTTTCCGCGTATAAATGTTCCTTTGCTCTGTTGTGTGGAATGACCACTGACAGCTTGGAAATTAGTAAATAATTAAGAGATTGGGAAATTCATTATGCGTACCCATTACTGTGGTAACCTGAACAAGTCCCTGGCGGGACAAACTGTAGAATTGTGCGGCTGGGTAAACCGTCGCCGTGATTTAGGCGGTCTTATCTTTATTGATATGCGTGATCGTGAAGGCATCGTTCAGGTTGTTGTCGATCCAGATATGAAAGATATCTTCCCGATCGCTAACCAACTGCGTAATGAATTCTGTATCAAGTTTACTGGTGAAGTACGAGTTCGTCCGGACAGCCAAGTAAATAAAGACATGGCTACTGGTGAAGTAGAACTTTACGCGACGGGTCTAGAGATCATTAACCGTTCAGAAGCGCTTCCACTAGACTTCAACCAAACGAACTCTGAAGAGCAGCGTCTTAAGTACCGTTACATCGATCTTCGTCGTCCAGAAATGAGCGACCGTATTAAGCTTCGTGCACGTGCTTCTAGCTTCGTTCGTCGTTTCCTAGATGAGAACTTATTCCTAGACATCGAAACGCCAGTACTAACGAAAGCGACACCAGAAGGTGCTCGTGACTACCTAGTACCAAGCCGTGTTCACAAAGGTAGCTTCTACGCACTTCCTCAATCTCCTCAGCTGTTCAAGCAACTGCTGATGATGTCTGGTTTTGACCGTTACTACCAAATCGTTAAATGTTTCCGTGATGAAGATTTACGTGCTGACCGTCAGCCTGAATTTACTCAAATCGATATCGAAACATCTTTCATGACTTCTCAAGAAGTACGTAACGTGACTGAGAAGCTTGTTCACGATATGTGGAAAGAACTTCTAGATGTTGAACTAGGCCAATTCCCAGTAATGCCTTTCTCTGAAGCGATTCGTCGTTTCGGTTCTGATAAGCCAGATCTACGTAACCCACTAGAGCTAGTGGACGTTGCTGACTTGGTTAAAGATGTTGAATTCAAGGTATTCTCTGGCCCAGCTAACGACGAAAAAGGTCGCGTAGCAGTTATCCGTGTTCCAGGTGGTGCTAAGCTAACTCGTAAGCAAATCGACGGCTACGCTGAACACGTAAACATCTACGGCGCGAAAGGCCTAGCTTGGATGAAGGTTAACGACCGTGCTGCAGGCATGGAAGGTATTCAATCTCCAGTTGCTAAATTCCTAAGCGAAGACGTAATCAACGGTATTCTAGATCGTACTCAAGCTGAATCTGGCGATATCATTCTGTTCGGCGCAGACAAAGCGGGCATCGTTGCTGAAGCAATGGGCGCACTTCGTCTTAAACTAGGTACGGATCTAGAGCTAACAGACACATCTGCATGGGCTCCACTGTGGGTTGTTGACTTCCCAATGTTCGAAGAAGACGGCGAAGGTAACCTACACGCAATGCACCACCCATTCACATCACCACTAGGTGTGAACGCGGAAGAGCTAAAAGCGAACCCAGCAGCAGCAAATTCAGATGCATACGACATGGTAATCAACGGCTACGAAGTAGGCGGCGGTTCTGTACGTATTCACAACGCAGAAATGCAAACAGCGGTATTCGGTATCCTAGGTATCGAAGCACAAGAGCAACAAGAGAAGTTCGGCTTCCTACTTGAAGCGCTTAAGTACGGTACGCCACCACACGCTGGTCTAGCATTCGGTCTTGACCGTCTAGCAATGCTGCTTTGTGGTACAGAGAACATCCGTGACGTTATCGCATTCCCGAAAACAACAGCAGCAGCATGTCTACTAACAGACGCGCCGAGCCTAGCGAACCCAGCATCGCTGGAAGAGCTAGCAATCGCAGTTAAATTGGCAGAGAAAAAAGAGCAAGCGTAAGCCTGTTATCTTTTCTTGTTGATGAAGAGATCCTAGTTGATAGAGAGCTCTTAATTCATTAGCCAGACCTGTCAGTAATTAGAAAATGCCCGTTAATTTGACGGGCATTTTTTTTTGCGTTCGATATACTAAGCTCATAAAGCATGTATAAATAATCAGTATTTGAAGTTATGTCTATTATCTTAGGGATTGACCCTGGCTCACGCATTACCGGTTACGGTGTTATTCGTCAAAATGGCCGCCACCTATATTACTTAGGGAGTGGTTGCATTCGCACCTCAGAAAAAGAGTTGCCGGGCCGACTCAAACAAATCTACGCCGGTGTGAGCGAAATCATCACTCAGTTCCAACCGGATGTGTTTGCGATAGAGCAGGTCTTCATGGCTAAGAATGCAGACTCAGCGCTTAAGCTTGGACAAGCGCGTGGCAGTGCGATAGTGGCAGCGGTAAATGCTGATCTCCCCGTTCATGAATATGCGGCTCGTCTAATCAAACAAGCGGTGACAGGCAATGGTGGTGCAGATAAGTCGATGGTTCAGAACATGGTGATGAGCATGCTTAAGTTACCCGCTAAACCACAGGCCGATGCTGCCGATGCTCTAGGCGTAGCGATCACTCACGCCAACACCAATAAAACTTTGATAGCGCTTGCGGGTAAAGCAACAGGTGCAAGAAAAGGGCGTTACCGATAACCTAGGCTATGGCGTTTCTGAAGCCAGAATCATTCGGTTTCTCAAGCTAAGCAAGCTTAAATAAATCATCCCAATAAACACAAAGAACTGGATAAGCATCCAGTTCTTTTATATTCTGTCCCTCAAATTATATTCCATCAAGAGAGTGAATTGTGATCGGACGTCTACGCGGTACATTAATAGAAAAACAGCCACCAGAATTACTAATCGAAGTGAGTGGCGTTGGCTATGAAGTTCAAATGCCAATGAGCTGTTTTTACGAATTACCAAACGTGGGCGAAGAGGCAATCATCTACACGCACTTTGTTGTACGTGAAGATGCGCAGCTACTTTATGGTTTTAACACGGTTAAAGAGCGTGCGCTGTTCCGTGAAGTGATCAAAGCGAACGGTGTGGGCCCTAAGCTAGGCCTTGGCATTCTTTCAGGCATGACGGCTAGCCAGTTTGTTCAAAGTGTTGAACGTGAAGACATCTCGACGCTGGTTAAACTTCCGGGTGTGGGTAAGAAAACCGCTGAACGTCTGGTTGTTGAAATGAAAGACCGCCTGAAAGGGTGGGGCGCGGGTGACTTGTTTACTCCAGCGACAGATGCAGCTCCGATTGATTCTATGCCAACCGTTCACGACGCGGAAGAAGAAGCGGTAAGTGCGCTACTTGCATTAGGCTACAAGCCGACTCAAGCTTCCAAGGTGGTTTCTCAAGTGGCTAAAGATGGCATGACCAGCGAACAGTTGATTCGCGAAGCTCTGAAATCGATGGTTTAATACCCAATATACTTGTTCGACAAAATAGACTCATTCACTTTGCCTTTACACAGAGTCAAGAAGCGCAGAGTCAACAAGAGCATAGTTAGGAATAGCAGAATTTATGATTGAAGCCGATCGCCTTATTGCACCGGATAACCCAGTATTCAAAGATGAAGATGTCATTGATCGTGCAATACGCCCTAAAGCACTGGCTGACTATCAAGGTCAGGATCACGTTCGTGGCCAGATGGAGATTTTCATCAAAGCGGCACAACTGCGTAACGAGGCGCTCGACCATCTGTTGATATTTGGCCCTCCAGGCTTGGGTAAAACCACGTTGGCGAACATTGTTGCCAATGAGATGGATGTCAACATTCGTACGACTTCAGGCCCTGTTCTAGAAAAAGCAGGCGACCTAGCGGCGTTACTGACCAATCTCGAAGAAAATGATGTCCTGTTCATTGATGAGATTCACCGTTTAAGCCCTGTGGTTGAAGAGGTGTTGTACCCTGCAATGGAAGACTACCAATTAGATATCATGATTGGTGAAGGCCCAGCGGCACGCTCTATCAAGATTGACCTTCCTCCTTTTACTTTGATTGGCGCAACCACTCGTGCTGGCTCACTGACATCGCCGTTACGTGACCGTTTTGGTATTACTCAGCGTCTTGAGTACTACAAGGTTGAAGATCTACAAAACATCGTTCAGCGCAGTGCAGATTGCCTTGGTCTTTCTATGGAGTCCGAAGGGGCGCTAGAAGTTGCTCGCCGAGCTCGTGGTACGCCACGTATTGCTAACCGTCTACTGCGCCGTGTTCGTGATTATGCGGAAGTAAAAGGCGACGGGCATATTTGTCCGGAGGTTGCTGACAAAGCGCTAAACATGTTGGATGTCGATGCTAAAGGTTTCGACTACATGGATAGAAAGCTTCTGCTGGCGATTATGGAGAAGTTTGGTGGTGGTCCGGTAGGTATCGACAACATGGCTGCCGCGATTGGTGAAGAGAGAGACACTATTGAAGATGTGTTAGAACCTTACTTGATTCAACAAGGTTACCTACAAAGGACGCCAAGAGGTCGAATCGCGACCGACAGAGCGTATTTACACTTTGGAATAGATAAACCCTCCAATCGTTAAATTATTCATTTTTAAAGATCCCAGTTGCATAAGCGCTGGGTTTTTTTGCTTTTTACTGAATAACAACTCTTTGAGCGAGTCGATAAAAAGATCGAAAAGGGAGCTTCAAAAATGGAAACTTTGATTTCAGGTTTAATTTAGATAACAGGAAATGAAATAAGTTGTCATATTTTTTGTTAATACTTTATAGGTAGTTGTAATTCGGATGTTGAGGCGGTGCTGAGCATTTGTCACAGATATCATGCACTGTTATTAAGACAAGCATAATTGGTGTGATTTTAATCATAATTGTACAAAAATAACTCTAATTTGCTCGAATAAATTTGATACAAATCAACGCAGGGTTCTCCCATAAACCTTTTGAAACATACTGATTTTACCAGTAATATTAGCGCCAGCTATATTAGCTCATGCTTAACAATAATCTAACTATAACGGTACGTTTTTGCTACAAATTTCAACTTGTAATAACAATTACATAAATTGTTTTAACATGGATTTTTGCGGTGAATAATCACACAAGTGTCATTCAGCCGACACAAAGGAGTTACCATGATTGATGTTGTTGATCTGTCGCGATTGCAGTTTGCATTTACAGCGATGTATCACTTCCTATTTGTTCCACTGACTTTAGGTATGGCATTTCTACTTGCCATTATGGAGTCAGTTTATGTAATGACTGGCAAGCAAATTTACAAGGACATGACCAAGTTCTGGGGTAAATTGTTTGGTATTAACTTTGCTCTTGGTGTAGCGACAGGCTTAACCATGGAGTTCCAGTTTGGTACTAACTGGTCTTACTATTCTCACTATGTTGGCGACATTTTTGGTGCTCCGCTAGCTATCGAAGCGCTTGTTGCATTCTTCCTAGAGTCTACTTTTGTTGGCCTATTCTTCTTCGGTTGGGACAGACTGTCAAAGCGTCAGCACTTAGCGGTAACTTGGTTAGTAGCACTTGGCTCTAACTTCTCTGCGCTTTGGATCTTGGTAGCAAACGGCTGGATGCAAAACCCAGTGGGTGCGGAATTTAACTTTGAAACTATGCGTATGGAAATGGTGAGCTTCGCTGAAGTTGTACTAAACCCAGTAGCACAAGTTAAATTCGTACACACAGTAGCGTCTGGTTACACAACGGGTGCAATGTTCATCCTTGGTATCAGCTCATACTACATTCTTAAAGGTCGTGACCTTGCCTTTGCTCGTCGTTCTTTCGCGATTGCAGCGTCTTTCGGTATGGCGGCGATCTTGTCAGTAATCGTACTAGGTGATGAATCTGGTTACGAGCTTGGTGAAGTTCAAAAAGTGAAGCTCGCTGCTGTAGAAGCGGAATGGCACACTGAAGAAGCACCAGCAGCATTTACTGTTTTTGGTATTCCGAACCAAGAGACAATGAATACTGACTACGCAATTAAAATTCCTTACGTAATGGGTATCATCGCAACGCGTTCGCTTGATACTGAAGTAACGGGCCTACGTGACCTACGTGATGACCACGTTGATCGTATCCGTACTGGTATGTACGCGTACGAGCTGCTTGAAAAGCTACGTGCAGGCGATAAGTCTGAAGAAAACATGGCTGCGTTCGACGAAGTGAAAGGTGACCTAGGTTACGGCTTGCTTCTTAAGCGCTACACAGACGACGTTGTTGATGCAACTGAAGACCAAATCCAAATGGCTGCGGATGATTCTATCCCAACAGTTTGGCCTCTATTCTGGTCATTCCGTCTGATGGTTGCTTGTGGCTTCATCATGCTGTTTGTATTCGGTGCTGCGTTTGTTCAAACGTGTCGTCAGAAAATCGAACAGAAACCATGGGTACTTAAAGCTGCGCTATTCTCAATCCCACTTCCTTGGATTGCGATTGAAGCAGGTTGGTTCGTTGCTGAGTTTGGTCGTCAACCATGGGCGGTTGGTGAAATCCTACCGGTTAACGTTGCTGCATCAGCACTGACTATTGAACAGCTTTGGACTTCTCTATTCGCTATCCTGGCACTTTACACAGTGTTCTTGATTGCTGAAGTTTACCTAATGCTGAAATTCGCACGTAAAGGTCCAAGTAGCTTGAAGACAGGCCGTTACCACTTCGAACAAAACGATAACTCTGTTGAAGACAAAGTTAGCCGTTCAGTTGAAGTATAAGTGAGGGAATATTATGTTTGATTACGAAAGCTTACGACTTATTTGGTGGGTATTGATCGGTGTTCTACTGGTTGGTTTCGCCGTAACTGATGGCTTTGATATGGGTGTTGCCGCTCTGTCACCTGTTATCGGTAAGAGCGACACTGAACGTCGTATTATGCTAAACACGATTGCCCCTCACTGGGATGGTAACCAAGTTTGGCTTATCACTGCGGGTGGTGCATTGTTTGCTGCATGGCCACTGGTTTACGCGACGTCTTTCTCTGGTTTTTACTTCGCAATGTACGTAACGCTAGCTGCACTTTGGTTACGTCCACTTGCTCTTGACTACCGTTCAAAGATCGAAGATCCAAAATGGCGCAAAACTTGGGACTACGCACTTTGCTTTAGTGGCGCAGTACCACCAATCATTTTCGGTGTGGCATTTGGTAACCTACTACAAGGTGTTCCATTTGAACTGAACGAATTTATGATGTCTAAGTACCATGGTACGTTCTTCGCTCTGCTTAACCCATTTGCATTGCTTTGTGGTGTGTTGGCTCTGATGTTGTTCGTGATGCAAGGTGCAACATGGCTTCAAATGAAGACAACAGAAGCGCTGCACGCTCGTGCTCGTAACGTTGCTCAGATCACTGGCCTAATTGCTATTGCTCTATTCGTTATTGGTGGTTTCTGGGTTCAATCTATCGAAGGCTATGTAATTACGAGCACTATCGATACGTTTGCTGACTCAAACCCACTAAACAAAGAAGTATCACTTCAAGTGGGTGCTTGGATGACAAACTTCGAAACTTATCCAGCAATGTGGGCTGCGCCGATCCTTGGTGTAGCAATGCCACTGCTTGCTGTGATTGCATCTCGCTTTGAGCGTGGTGGTTTCGCATTCTTGTTCTCAAGCCTATCGAACGCTGGTGTTATTCTAACGGCTGGTTTTGCAATGTTCCCATTCGTAATGCCATCAAGCCTGAACCCTAACCAAAGCTTGACTATGTGGGATTCAACAGCAAGTGAGCTAACGCTTGGTCTTATGACTGTCGTTGCGGCGGTAATGGTTCCTGTGATTCTTGGCTACACAACTTGGACATACTACAAAATGTTCGGTCGTCTAGATAAGAAACACATCGAAGATAACGACGTTTCAGCTTACTAAGCTAGAAGTTAAATAACTTAGGAGAAATTTTATGTGGTATTTCGCATGGATTTTGGGTGTACTTCTAGCATGTGCATTCGGCATCATCAATGCTCTATGGCTAGAGCATTCAGAAATGATGGACAAAGACAGTGAGTAATCTCGCAGAGCAAATCGCTAAGCTGCATCAACCAATGGATAAGACTCTGCTTAGAGCCTTAGCCCTAGTATTGGGTTTCATGCATGTGGGTTTAGTGATGTGGGATCCTGAAGCGTATGCGACAAGCATCGGTGGCTTTAACGCGATCATCGGACCAATGTTTATTTGGGCAGTATGCTCAAGCATGGTTTACGGTATCGGATTTAAGCCAAGAGCTTGGATGTGGCAGCTACTGTTTAGCCCATATGTTTCACTCACAATTTTGCTCTACCTAACGGTGCTGCGCCTTCTATAAAAGGCAAAGGATTTAGGTTCATAACAACGTGAGCCTTTATACTTGTTGGGTTTTTAGCCAAAAAGAGGTCATCTTATACAGATGGCCTTTTTTTTCGTCTCTCAAATCAAAAAATTCACAGCGATATACTATTAATGATAAGGAGTTAGGTTATAGTGAGATCTTTATCGTTTTGGATTGTGGTAGCAAATTGCAGGGATTATCTAAGCTATTTACGTGGCCAGTGACTGTGTATTACGAAGACACCGATGCGGGTGGCGTTGTATACCATTCAAACTATCTTAAGTTTTTCGAACGCGCTCGAACTGAGATGTTGCGCTCAATTGGCGTTTCTCAGCAAGTATTGTTAGAACAAAACATCGGTTTTGTAGTCCGACATATGGACATTGATTTTATTCAAGGCGCGCGTCTTGATGATTCTTTACAAGTCATAACAAATATTTACGAGTTGAAGCGAGCTACCTTGGTCTTCTGTCAAGAGATCGTAAATCCTGATGGCAAGGCATTGTGTAAAGCAATGGTTAAGGTAGCATGTATCGATAATCAAAAAATGAAACCCAAAGCAATGCCAACATTTATTCTCACGGAGCTAACGAATAGTGACTGCTGAAATCTCAATCTTAGGCCTAATTTTAGAAGCTAGTTTACTAGTTAAGATGGTCATGCTGACTCTTATGGGCATGTCTGTTGTTTCTTGGGCGATGATCATAAAAAGAAGTAAAGTGTTATCTCAAGCTTCTAAACAAACAGAAGTGTTTGAAGACAAATTTTGGTCAGGCGTTGATCTTGCAAAACTGTACCAAGAGAGCAACAAACGCAAAGACGAGCTTTCTGGTACTGAAGAAATTTTCTACGCAGGCTTTACTGAGTTCGCTCGCCTTCGTAAATCGAATGCAACATCACCTGACTTCATTATGGAAGGCACTGGCCGTGCGATGCGCGTTGCCGTTGCTCGTGAGATTGATGAACTAGAAACTAACTTACCTTTCTTGGCGACCGTTGGCTCTATCAGCCCATACATCGGCCTATTTGGTACGGTTTGGGGCATCATGCACTCATTCATCGCATTAGGTGAAGTGAAGCAAGCGACGCTCGCAATGGTTGCTCCTGGTATTGCAGAAGCACTGATCGCAACAGCAATGGGTCTATTCGCTGCGATTCCAGCGGTAATGGCGTACAACCGCTTCAGCAGCCGAGTAGGCAAGCTAGAACACAACTACGCGACTTTCTCTGAAGAGTTTCACAGTATTCTTCACCGTCAAGCGATGGCTGGCAGGGAATAATAGATGGCTGGATACCAACCTAAAAAACGCAAAATGACAGCAGAGATTAACGTTGTACCTTACATCGACGTTATGCTTGTTTTGCTGATCATTTTTATGGTGACTTCGCCGTTTGTTACTCAAGGCGTTGACGTTGAATTGCCTCAGGCTTCAACGGCTAAATCGGCACAAGACCTACTGGGTGACGACAATGCAAGTTTCATCATCGTTGAAGTGAACAAAGACGGTGAACTTGGCTTGAGCGTTAATGACGAAGAAGTACAGCGTGGCTTATCAATGGAAGATATTATCGTCCGTGTGAAAGCCGAGTTGTCTCTGAAGCCAAACTCTCCAGTGGCGGTTGGTGGTGATGCCGCAACGCCATACGCTGAAGTGGTTTTATTACTTGATGAATTAAGCCGTGCAGGTGTGCCAAAGGTTGGCCTTTTAACGGATATAAGGGAATAGCTCCGTAGCATTCATGAAAGCGAATAATAAAAAATCCAATAATTTCAGATCACCGCTTCTTATTTCTCTTGGGCTGCACGTCATTTTATTCGTTGCGCTCATTTGGGGGGCGGATTTCACGATGTCAGAGCCAAAGCCTACAGGGCAGATGGTTCAAGCAGTGGTGATTGATCCTCAGTTGGTTCGCCAGCAAGCTCAACAGATTCGTCAACAAAGAGAAGCGGCAAGCAAGAAAGAGCAAGAGCGTCTTGACAAACTAAGACGTGAAAGCGAACGACTTGAAAAGAATCGTAAAGCTGAAGAAGAAAATATTCGCAAGCTAAAAGAACAGCAAGCGAAAGAAGCTAAAGCAACTCGTGAAGCTGAAAAGCGTCGAGTTGAGAAAGAGAAACAACGCAAAGCTGAAGAAGCGCGTTTACAGCAAGAGCAAAAGAAAGCCGCTAAAGCCGAAGCTGACCGTAAGCTAAAAGAAGCTGCGTTAGTGAAAGCCGAGAACGAGCGTAAAGCCAAAGAAGCGGCAATCGCAAAAGCTGAACAAGAACGCGTGGCAAAAGAAAAAGCAGCGAAAGAGGCAGCAGACAAAGCTCGTAAAGAGAAAGAAGCCGCTGAACTCGCGGAAAAGCAACGCATAGCGAAAGAGAAAGAAGCGGCAGCCGCAGCAGAGAAAGCCCGTAAGGCAAAAGAAGCTGCAGCAAAAGCAGAAAAAGAGCGTAAACAACAAGAAGCCGCATTGAACGATATCTTTGCTGGGCTTGAAACGGAAGCGACTCAAAACTCTTCAGCAAGACAGCAATTTATTACTGATGAAGCACAGCGTTACGGTGAAATCTACAAACAAATGATACAAGGCAATTTACGTGTTGAAGATAGCTTCTCAGGTAAATCATGTAGAGTTAATTTACGTCTACTTGCTACAGGTTCAAGTGCTATCGTTAAAAGCGTAAGTGTTTTGAGTGGAGATAGTCGCCTTTGTGAAGCAAGTAAACGCGCAGTTGCTCAAACGGGAACATTTCCATTGCCGTCTGACCCTGCAATCGTTGACAAACTGAAAGACATCAATTTAACCGTTGAGCTATAAAGGAATGTAGTGTGTTTAAAAAACTATTATTAACTCTGAGTATTTTACTGTTTAGCGGTGTTCAAGTCGCAAATGCAGCTCTAGAGCTTGTCATTACAGACGGTATTAACTCTGCAAGACCTATCGCTATTGTACCTTTCCGTTGGGAAGGCTCAGAGCCATTGCCACACGATGTATCAGCGGTTATCGCTTCTGACTTACAACGCAGTGGTAAATTCAGCCCAGTTGCAACAAGCAAAATGCCTCAAACGCCTTACAGCGAAACTGAGGTTAACTTTGATGCTTGGACTAACCTGGGCGTTGATTCACTGCTAACCGGTAGCATCACTAAAAATGCCGAAGGGCAGTATGTGGTGAACTACCAACTTATCGACATTGTTCGTGGTCAACTGACTAAAGGACAAAGCCGCGCACTAAGCGATGAAGGCCAATTGGTACTTTCTAAAGATCACGTTCTATTCAATAAGAAGGCTACGGTTCCTGGTAATCGCTTGAGAGAGTACGCACACCGTATCTCAGACCTAGTGTATGAAGAGCTAACTGGTGAGAAAGGCGCGTTCTTAACTCGTATCTCTTACGTGGTAGTGAACGATAAAGACAAGTACCCGTATCAACTTCGTGTTGCTGACTACGATGGCTTTAACGAGCGTTTAGTACTTCGTTCTAAGCAGCCTCTCATGTCTCCAGCATGGTCACCAGACGGCAAAAAGCTAGCTTATGTGAGCTTCCAGAATGGCCAAGCTGAAATATTCATCATGAATATTTACACGGGTGAACGTGAGAAAGTGACGTCATACCCTCGTCACAATGGTGCGCCAAGATTCTCGCCAGATGGTAAAACATTGGCATTGGTATTGTCGAAAACGGGCAGCCTTCAGGTGTACACACTTGACCTTGCTAGCCGTAAGCTGACTCAAATTACCCGCGGCCGTTCGAATAATACTGAACCATTCTGGCACCCAGATGGCAAGTCTCTTATTTTCACATCGGATCGTGGTGGTAAACCACAGATTTATAATGTAAATTTGTCCAATAATTCGACTTCTCGTATTACTTGGCAAGGTAGCCAAAACTTAGGTGGCCAGATCACTCCTGATGGTCGATTCATGATCATGGTTAATCGCAGCAACTCAGGTTTTAACTTGGCTAAGCAAGATTTGGAAACCGGTGCGGTTCAGGTACTAACAAAAACATTGTTAGATGAGTCTCCAAGTATTGCACCGAATGGAGGTATGGTTATCTATAGCTCTATTTACAACGAAACAAATGTACTATCGATGGTTTCTATCGATGGACGTTTTAAAGCTAGATTACCGGCAACTAACGGACGCGTTAGAGCGCCTGCATGGTCACCGTTCCTCTAGGGAAAATTACATATTCTTTTAGCTATTGATAGTGTTAACTATTGTGGCATTTAACTATCTATAGCACTCTTAGTCGCTGTAGAAACTAAGTTTGATAACGTAAGGAAAAAAAGATGCAACTTAACAAAGTTCTTAAAGGCTTGATGATTGCACTACCAGTGATGGCAGTAACGGCATGTAGCTCAACTGATGAAGCAACATCTGCAACATCTGGTACTGAAAGCAACCAAACAACTTCAGGTTCAGAAGGCAATGTAGACACAACTGTTGTAACGCCAATTGACGCTAACGGTCAACTGTCTGAGCAAGAGCTTAAAGAGCAAGCGCTACGTGAAACTCAAACAATCTACTTCGCATTCGATAACTCTACTATCGCTGGCGACTACGAAGAGATGCTAGCAGCTCACGCAGCATACCTAGTTAAGAACGTTGACATGAACGTTACTATCGAAGGTCACGCTGATGAGCGCGGTACTCCTGAGTACAACATCGCACTTGGCGAGCGTCGTGCACAAGCTGTAGCGAAATACCTACAAGCTCTAGGTGTTCAAGCTGACCAAATCGCTATCGTAAGCTACGGTGAAGAGAAGCCACTTCTTCTAGGTCAATCTGAAGATGTGTACGCTAAAAACCGTCGCGCAGTACTAGTTTACTAATTTTAGTAGACTATATAATTGAGGAATTGCCTCATGTTCAGTAACACAAAGCGAGTCATTTTGCTTTCGTTACTGGCAAGTGCAGCGAACACCGCGTTCGCTGCACCAGCTCCAGTATCCGATCTCAATAGCACCGCAACCAATTCATCATCTTCCTCTCGATCAGCATCTAACGAATCAGATATTGAGCGTTTAGAGCGCCTGCTTCAAAATCGCAATCTCGTTCAGCTTCAAATGCAACAGCAAATCGACGACATGGCACTGGAGCTCAGTGAACTTCGTGGTGAGCTGGAACGAAACAGCTACGATATGAAGCAAATGCTAGAACGTCAGCGTGAACTGTTCATTGAACTGGATCGCGTAAGAGGCGAGGTGAAAGCAGCAGGAACAGCAACGGTAGCAGTGGCGGCGAGCGAAGGCTCTAAGGACGCTTCTGGTACGTTCAGTACTGATGTGGATGAGCAAACTGCTTATCAAAATGCTGTAGATATGATTCTAAAGCAACGAGACTACACGGGTGCGATTGCCGCATTCCAAAAGTTTCAAAAAGACTTCCCAGATTCTACCTTCACACCTAACTCACATTACTGGTTAGGCCAGCTTTATTTTGCTAAGAAGCAAGATGAAGAAGCCGTGAAGAGCTTTGCTGCTGTTGTGTCTTACAAAGACTCAAACAAGCGAGCAGATGCACTGGTTAAGCTTGGTGACATAGCTGCGCGCAACAACAACGCGACGCAAGCTAAGAAATATTACCAACAAGTCGTAACCGAGCACCCAAACAGTGCTTCGGCTAAAGTGGCCAAAACCCACTTATAACCAAAATAGGGGTGCTTAGGCGCTAATGCCGATCAGTTAAA